>NZ_JBEZDL010000001.1:0-110735 GCF_040648295.1 Amycolatopsis sp. NPDC049159 | reverse complement strand
CCGCAGCCTCCCCCCACGCCCGCGACACGGATGCGCCCACAGCCTCCCCCAGCGGCAGCTCCACCACCGCCTCCGCCAGCGCAAGACCCAGTGGGGGCGCCAGATCACGCCGCCCCCGCTCCTTGTACGCGAGCAGCAACCGCCGGCCCACGCCGCAGTAGCGGGCCAGGGAAAACACCCGCACCACCCCGGTCGTCGGCACCCGCGTGACCTCACGCACCGCGCCCCACACCACCCGGCAGCGGGCGCAACAAGGCTCGCCGCGCGCCCCGCACGCGGCGCACCGGCTCGGGATCACCAGGTCGAGCAGCTTCTCCAGCACACGGACAGTCTCGCGGCCACCACCGACAGTTTCGAACGTCCGACCGCCACCCACACGAGTGAAATCACCCCGGGTAGAACGGATCCGCGTCCTTCATCGTGTGCGCCTGCGGCCGCCACACCTCACCCAGCACCGACGCCGTCCACAAGCCACTCAAGTCGGCCACCACGATCTGGCGGCCCGGGGCCGCCGTCACGCCGTGGACCGGGGGCGTCAGGTTGGAGCTGTTGAACGCGTCCATGCGCTGGCCGTCCACCGTCACGCGGACCACCGGCTGGGACGAGGACTTCGTCACCGCCACCAGGTTGTCCTGGGCGACCCAGTCGACGTCGACCACGTCTTCGAGGTCGTGGGGCTGGAGGTGGCGGGGCTCGCGCAACGAGACCGAGTCGCCGACGCCGACCACCGAGGCCACCCACAGCTCGCCCTTGATCACCGCGGCCACGCGGGCGCCGTCGCGGGAGAACCTGAGCTCCGAGATCTCGCCCTGCTGGTTCAGGTCCGTCGCGTTGACGCCCAGCGCCGTCCAGACGCCGTTCTGGTTGACCACCATCCGGCCCACCGACAGGCGGTCGACCACCGTCCACACCTCACCGGTGCCGGGGCGCCACGTCGGACGGCTCAGGGTCGAGCCGCCGAGGGCCACCTGGGACAGGTCGCGGCCCATGTCGCCGATCCGCAGGCGGACGCCGCCGCCATCGCGTTCCACCACCGCCAGGCGCTTGCCGTCGAGGGACTGGGCCGCGCTCACCACGTCGTAGCCGCCGTTGCCGGCCGGGCCGGGGACCGGGGCGCCGTCGCCGAGGGAACGGACGCGGCCGCCGACCGTCATCAGGCCCGAGAGCTCCAGGTTGGGCGAGAGCGTCGCGCCGTACGCCGGCAGGTCGTTCAGGCGCCAGTCCGGGTGGTTCGGCACCAGCGGGGCGCCGTCGGCGAGGATCCGGATCCGCGCCGAAGTGACGTACTGGAGCGAAAGGACGATCTGCGCCGCGATGAGGTTCCGGGTGTCGTCGGACACCCCCGCCAGCCCGGTCAGCGGCACCACCAGCGTGCCGTCGTCGAGGCTCTTGACGTTCGTGTCGATCTCGACCGGCTCGCCGAGGAAGTTCTTCACCGCGCCGGCCAGGCTCGTCGACGGCCCGCTGACCAGCAGGTCCATCACCCGGCCCGGCAGCCCGGACTGCGGTTTCGCGACGACGTAGCGGCGGTCGGGGACGAACGTGTTCGACGACTCCGAGTAGAAGCTCACCGGGACCGGCGTGTAGTTCTCGCTGAAGTCGGACTCGGTCGCGTAGAGGTCGGCGGGCGGGTCGACGATCCGCCACTGGCCGTTCGCCTGCTTGCGCACCTTGACCTGCAGCAGCGCCGGGCTGAAGTCCGGCACGAACGCGTTGTTCTGGTCCAGCGTGCCGATGTCGCTCCCGCGCACGTTGACGACCTGGGTGTTCGGGTCGGGCTGCGGGTTCGTGTCGTAGACCGTGCCGAAGGTGTTCTGGATGATCGTCAGGCTGCGGCTCGGCCGCCAGCTCGCGCGGCCGGCGTCGTCGAGGTACGCGCGGGCGGCGGCGTTGTTCTGCCCCGGTTTGAGCGTCGCGCGGACGAACTCCCGGACCAGCGTCAGGGGGTCGAGGTCCGGCCGCGGCTCGGCCACCACGTCCCCCGAACCCTGGCCCTGGCCTTGCCCGGGAACGACGACGGGCTGCGATTCGAGCGGGACGTTCGCGCAGCCGGCGACCAGCACGAAACACAGCAAGGACACCAAAAGCCGTGACATGCGGGGCTTCGCCCCGAGCCGGGGGCTTCGCCACCCGGACCCCCGAAAAGATTGTGGTGTCACTGCCCGATTCCCTCACGTTCCGCGAAGATCGCTTCCGGCGCCGGCGTGACCTCGATGATCCCCAGCGGCACCTCCGTCGGGACGTGGTCCGGCGGCGGCAGGGTCAACGGCGAATCACCCGCGGGCACGTCCTGGCGGCGCGGCAGCAGCAGCCGGAAACAGGCGCCGTAGCCGGGTTCGCCCCACGCGTCGAGCTCGCCGCCGTGCAGGCGCGCGTCCTCCTGGCTGATCGCCAGGCCGAGCCCGGTGCCGCCGGTGCGCCGGTTGCGCGAGGGGTCGGCGCGCCAGAACCGGTTGAACACCAGGTCCGCTTCGCCGGGCCGCAGGCCGACGCCGTGGTCCCGGACCGTGATGGCGACGGCGTTCTCGTTCGCCCCGACGCGCAGCACCACCGGGCGGCCTTCGCTGTGGTCGACCGCGTTGGCGAGCAGGTTGCGCAGGATCCGCTCGACGCGCCGCGCGTCGACCTCGGCGATCACCTCGTCGTCGGGCAGCACCAGTTCGACCGAGCTGCCCGCGTTGCCGGCGATGACCCGCACCTGCTCGACCGCGCGGGTCGCGATCGGACGGACGTCGATGAACTCCGCGGCCAGCTCCTCGACGCCGGCGTCGAGCCTGCTGATCTCCAGCAGGTCGCCGAGCAGCGCTTCGAACCGGTCGAGCTCGTCGACCAGCAGCTCGGTCGACCGGGCCAGCCCGGCCGGGAACTGCTCGCGCGACGCGTGCAGCACGTCCGCGGCCATCCGGACGGTGGTCAGCGGCGTGCGCAGCTCGTGCGAGACGTCGGAGGTGAACCGGCGCTGCAGCCCGCCGAACTCCTCGAGCTGGCGGATCTGGCGCTGGATGCTGGCGGCCATCCCGTTGTAGGACACGGCGAGCTTCGCGAGGTCGTCCTCGCCGAGCACGGCGAGGCGCTGGTCGAGGTCACCGCCGGCGAACTGCTCGGCCGCCGCGGCGGCCGAGCGGACCGGCCGGACCACCTGCCGGGTCACCAGGTTCGTGATGCCCGCCAGCAGGAGCAGCAGCACGAGCCCGCCGACCAGCAGTGTGTTCTGCACGGTCGCGACGGTGTTCTGCTCGGTCGTCAGCGGGAAGAGCAAGTACAGCTGCAGCGGGCTCGCGACGGTGTTCAGCGGGATGCCGACGATCAGGTACGTCGTGCGCCCGCCCATCGTGTCCGGGACCGTGTGCTCGAGCCAGCTCATCTGGTCGGCCTCGACGAACTGGCGCAGCCGCGGCGGCACGTTCTCGAACGGGCCCGCGGACGCCGGCTCGTCGCCGGACTGGTCGTGGCCGCCGCTGGCGAGCACCGGGACGAACGTGCCCGCCGCCGACCCGGCCGCGTCCTGGCTGGTCGGTGTGATCGCGATCTTCTTCAGCGCGTTCTCGAGCCGGTTGGTCGTCGCGTCGCGCGCCTCGCCGCCGAGGCCGACCAGCTCGCCGGCCGCCGTCTCCGCCGCGGCGCGGGTCTGCGCGATCGCCGCGTCCCGCTTGGTGTCCAGCAGCCGCTCGGTGATCTGGTTCTGCAGGACCATGCCCAGCACGAAGACCACGGCGGAGGACAGCGCGAGCGTCGACACGGTGACGCGGAACTGGAGCGAGTGCTTCCACAGCTCGTTGAACGCGACCGCGCGCCGGCGCGCGAAAACGACGACACGCCGCACCAGGCGTGCCGTCGAACGCGCGAACGCGGGGAGCCGTCTGCCGGTCTCCCTGGTCATCGACTCATCACGGCGGGCCTGCCTTGTACCCGACACCACGAACGGTCAACACCACCTCGGGGTGTTCCGGGTCCTTTTCCACCTTCGAACGCAGCCGCTGGACGTGCACGTTCACCAGCCGGGTGTCGGCCGCGTGCCGGTAGCCCCAGACCTGTTCGAGCAGCACCTCGCGGGTGAACACCTGGCGCGGCTTGCGGGCCAGCGCGACCAGCAGGTCGAACTCGAGCGGGGTCAGCGGGATGGCCTTGCCCTCGCGGGTGACCTCGTGCCCCGGCACGTCGATCGCCAGGTCGCCGATGGTCAGCGACTCCGCGGGTTCGGCCTCCGTGCGGCGCATCCGCGCCCGGACCCGCGCGACCAGCTCCTTCGGCTTGAACGGCTTGACGACGTAGTCGTCCGCGCCGGACTCCAGGCCGAGGACGATGTCCACGGTGTCGCTCTTGGCGGTGAGCATGACGATCGGCACGCCGGACTCGGCGCGGATCGCCTTGCAGACGTCGATCCCGTTCATGCCGGGCAGCATCAGGTCGAGCAGGACGAGGTCGGGCTTCAGCTCGCGCAGCGCGGGAAGCGCGCGTGAGCCGTCGGCGACCACCGCCGTGTCGAACCCCTCCCCACGGAGCACGATGGTGAGCATCTCCGCGAGGGCGGGGTCGTCGTCGACCACGAGAACACGTGCCTTCATGTCCACATGTTCGCACTAGTTCCGGCGGCCGGACGCGCGACCCGCGTGTTTGACCACCAGAAAGATCAAGATCGCCACCGGCCTCTGCTCCATCCGGGTGCCGGTACCGGCGGCTTTGGACGGTCCGCGGAGGCCGCGCGGGTGTTCGGCGCGGCCTCCGCGGACCTGCGAGGCGAGTTCTGGGAAACGGCTGGCCGGATGTCGCGGCAGTGCGTGAAAGTTGCGCAGTGCGCTACTCCGTGCCCCGTGCGCAACAATCGGACCTCCCCGCCCGGTCCGTCAAGCGATTCGCCCACTCAGCCGATAGGAAACGCACGAAACGGATACTGTTGCGCTATGCGGAACCAGGACTCGGGCAACGCAACTCAGAGCCAGGTGCAGTCGGTCGACCGTGCGATCAGCGTGCTGGAGCTGCTCGCCCGCCACGGCGAAACCGGCATCACCGAGATCGCGGGCGAGCTGGGCGTCCACAAGTCGACGGCGTCGCGGCTGCTCAGCGTCCTGGAGTCCAGAGGGCTCGTCGAACAGCTCGGGGAACGCGGGAAGTACGCGATCGGGTTCGGGATCGTCCGGCTGGCCGGCGCCGCGACCGGGCGGATGGACCTGGCGAAGCTCGGCCGCGCGAGCTGCCTGACCCTCGCCGAGGAGCTGGGCGAGACGGTGAACATCGCGATCGCCGACGACGGCGTCGCCATCAACATCAGCCAGGCCCGCGGCGCGGCCGCGATCACCACGCAGAACTGGACCGGCCAGCGCACGCCGCTGCACGCGACGTCCAGCGGCAAGATCCTGCTGGCGTACATGGGCGAAGCCGAGCGCAAGCGGGTGCTCAAGCGGAAGCTGGAGCAGTACACGCCGCGCACGACGGTCGAGCCGGACGAGCTGCTGTCCGAACTGGAGCGGGTGATCGAAGACGGCTACGCGGCTTGCTACGAGGAGCTGGAACTCGGCATGCACGCGGTCGCCGTGCCGATCCACGGCCCCGGCGGTGACGTCGTCGCCGCGATGAGCGCTTCCGGTCCGGCGTACCGGCTTTCGAAGCAGCGGGTGAAGCAGGTCGTGCGCCCGATGACCGAGGCGGCGGACGAACTTTCCGCGCAGCTCGGGTACTTCCGGGACTAGGCGTACAGCCGGGCCATCGCCGCGACGGTCTTTCCCATGTGCGCCACCAGTTCCGGCGGCGCGAGCACCTGCGCGTCCGCGCCGAGCCGCAGCAGCCCGGTGGCCGCGTGCGGCACGCTTTCCAGGGGTACGCGGGCGCGGCGCCAGCCCTCGGCGTCCTCGGGGCCGAGCGTGCGCGAGACGAGCCGGGCGGCCTTCGGGCCGAGGACGTCCGGCAGGGCCGCGATCCCGGCCGGCGTGAGCCGGACGACGGCGGTCTCGTCGATTTCGCTTTCCTCGTACCGTTCCACGTGCGCGCGCCAGAAGTCCGCGAGCTCGAAGCCGGCCGGCCGGGTGAAGTGTTCGTCGAGCGGCCGCAGGTCTTCGACGTTCGAGACGCGGTAGGTCCGCGGCTCCGGCCCGGCGACGAGGTACCAGACGCCGGCCTTCAGGACGAGGCCGAGCGGGTGCAGCCGCCGCGTCACGACGCCGGGAGACGGCGACCAGCGGCGGTACCGGACCTCGACGACCCGGTCCTGCCACAGCGCTTCCGCGGCGGCGAGCAGCCGAGGCACCGGGTCTGCTTCGCGGTACCAGCCGGGCGCGTCGAGGTGGAAGCGTTCCCGGATGCGCAGCGACGCGTCCCGGTACGGCGTCGGCAGCGCCGCCATCAGCTTCAGCTCGGCGGCCGCCACCTGCGCGCCGAGTCCCAGTTCGGCGGCCGGCTGCGGCAAGCCGGTGAGGAACAGCGAACCCGCTTCCCCTTCGGTCAGCCCGGTCAGCCGCGTCCGGTAGCCGTCCACCAGCTGGTAGCCGCCGTTCGGGCCGCCTTCGGCGTAGATCGGGACGCCCGCGGCGGCGAGCGCTTCGACGTCGCGGTACACCGTCCGCGCGGTCACGCCGAGCTCCGCCGCCAGCCGCGCGGCGCTCAGCCGCCCGCGGTTCTGCAGCAGCAACACCAGGGACACCAGCCGGCTCGCACGCACCCGCCGGAGTTTGCCGGCTACCACTGACAAAAGGTGTCAGTGGTGCGGCCCCAAGCTCTTCCTCATGAACGACTTCGACTTCTTCATCGGCTCCTGGACCGTCACGAACCGACGGCTCGGGACGCTCCTCGCCGGCAGCGACGACTGGACCGAATTCCCCGGCACGTCGACCTGCTGGTCCCTCTTCGAGGGCCGCGGCAACGTGGACGAGATCACCTTCCCCACCCTCGGTTCCCGCGGCTGCACCCTCCGGCTCTTCGACGTCGAGCGCGAAGAGTGGTCGCTGTACTGGGCCAGCAGCCGCGACGGCTTGCTGCAGCCGCCGGTCACCGGCGCGTTCAAGGACGGCCGCGGCGACTTCTACGGCGACGACACCTACGAGGGGACGCCGATCAAGGTGCACTACGCCTGGACGGGCACGACGACGGGCTCGCCGCGGTGGGAGCAGGCGTTCTCCACCGACGGCGGCCGGACCTGGGAGTCCAACTGGGTCATGGAGTTCGCCCGCGCTTGACAAGCGCGTCGCGCACCACGCACGTTGTTGCCGAGGGCGCAACTTCGGAGGGTGCCATGACGCACTACGACGTCATCGTCGTCGGGCTCGGCGGCATGGGCAGCGCGGCCGCGTACCGGCTGGCGCAACGCGGGCAGCGGGTGCTCGGCATCGACCAGTTCGCGCCGGTGCACAACCGCGGGTCGAGCCACGGCGGTTCGCGCATCACGCGCCAGGCGTACCTCGAGGGGCCGGAGTACGTACCGCTCCTGCTGCGCGCGCACGAGCTGTGGGGTGGCCTCGAGCGCGACAGCGGACGGCGGCTGTTCACCCGCTGCGGCGGCGTCATGGTCGGCACGGCGGACTCGCGGACGATCACCGGCAGCCTGGCCTCGGCGGCGGCCTTCGCCATCCCGCACGAACTCCTGGACGCGCGGGAAGTCCGGCGGCGGTTCCCGACCATGGCGCCGTCGCCGGACGAGGTCGCGCTGTACGAGCCGGGCGCCGGGCTCGTGTCGCCCGAGGGCAGCGTCGCGGCGCACCTCCAGCTCGCCGCGCGCAGCGGTGCCGAACTGCACCACGAAGAGAAGGTCTTCACCTGGAGCACGCCGGCCGGCGGGGTGCGCGTCGGGACGTCGCACAACTACTACACGGCGGACCGGCTGGTGCTGTGCCCCGGCGCGTGGGCCGGCGAACTGCTGCGTGACTTCGGCGTCGAATTCACGGTCCGGCGGCAGGTGCAGTACTGGTTCGCGCCTTCGGGCGGGGTCGAGCCGTTCCAGCGGCACCCGGTGTACATCTGGGAAGGCGAGGACTACACGTTCTACGGTTTCCCGGCGCACAACGCGCCCGCGGACGGCGTCAAGGTCGCGTTCCACAGCGGGGGCGGCGTGTGCACGCCCGAGGGCATCGAGCGCGCGGTGACCGGCGACGAGGTCCACCGGATCGCGACGGCGGTGAAGCGGCACCTGCCGACGCTGCCCGGCGCGTTCCTCCGCGCGGCGACGTGCATGTACACCGACACCGCCGACGAAAGCTTCGTGCTGGCACCACACCCCTCCGAAGAACGGGTCGTGCTCGCCTGCGGCTTTTCCGGCCACGGCTTCAAGTTCGCGCCGGTGGTCGGCGAGGTTCTCGCGGACCTGGTCGTCGACGGCACCACCCCGTACCCGATCGAGCGGTTCGACCCGGCTCGGTTACTGGCCTAGCACCGTCGTCGCGAGCGTTTCGTGGTCGACACCGGCGACGCCGTCCAGGACGTGCCACGGCGCGAGCCAGCCCGACGCGGCCAGCTCGTCGTACACGGCGGCGCAGCGCTGCTGCAGGCCGTCGTCGGTTTCGAAGGCGTCGCGCTCGCGGTCGGTCTCGGCCGCGGCGCGGCGTTCGGCGCGCTCGGCCGCCACCGCGGGCGCGACCCGCAGCAGCAGGTGCGCGTCCGGTCGGGGCAAGCCGAAGCGGTCGACTTCCAGCTCCCACACCCACCGCACGACGTCGCCGGTCGCGTCCTGGCGCAGCCGCGCGGCCGCGTACGCGGCGTTCGAAGCGACGTACCGGTCGAGCAGGACGACGTCGTGGGCGTCCCGCAGCGCGCGGATGTCGTCCGCGGCGCCGCTGCGGTCCAGCGCGTAGAGCACGGCCATGCCGTACACCGAGTCGGCGAGGTCGCCGTGCCCGCGGTGCAACGCCTCCTTCACGAGGTCGGCGTGCACGCTCTTGCCGTAGCGCGGGAACGCCAGCGACGCGACGCTCGCACCCTGGGCGCCCAGCGCCGCCGTCAGCCCGTCGGTCAACGTGCGCTTGCCCGCGCCGTCGAGCCCTTCGATGACCACCAATCGACCCACGGGCGCAACAGTAACGGTGGTGGACCGGCGGGCTCGGTGGAAGGGGATCGACGCCGAGCCCGCCGGTTCGTCTATGCGGTGTGCCGCCGCAGGTGGAACACGTAGCCGGCGCCGCTCACCGCGAGCACGCCGACGAGGATCAGCAGCGGTACCCAGCCGGTGTCGTGGCTCGGCGCCGCCGGGCCGCCGTCGCCGCGGGGCATCACCTGGGACGTGGCGTCGTAGCCGCCGGCCTCACCGTCGCGGGCGTAGGCCGAGCCGGGCAGCTTGTCGGCGTAGCGCGCGCCGACGGTCCGCTGGTAGTCGGCGACGGTGACCGCAGTCCCGCCCGCGAGGGGCGTGAGGCGGCCGTCCCGCACCGCGTACCAGGCGTCGACCTGGGGCTCGTGCAGGAGCTGGGCTCCCGCGGGCAACTGCCGGGCGTACGCGCCTTCGACGTCGCCCGAAGCGATGTTGCCCACCTGCCAGGCGCCGTCGTCGCCGCGCACCGACCAGAGCGTCGCGGTCCGGCCGTCCGACGCCTGGGCGGGGACGGCGAAGTAGGCGAAATCACCCGGCGCCGCGCCCGGCTCGCCCGCGACGAAGCCCGGCGACAGCTCGTAGACGGGGTAGGCGTCCGGCGCGATCTTCACCGTGACCGGCCCCCGCGCGTCCGGGGCCTGTGCGAAGAACCGGACCAGCGTGTCCTGGAGGTTCGCGGCCGCGGCGTGGGCGGCCACGGCGTCGGCGCTGCTGATGCCGGCGGCCTGGGCCGCGCCTGACACCGGTGCCGTCATCAGCAGCGCCGCGCCGGTCAGCACGGCGAGGACCACCACTCGCCTGCTCATCGGGCGATCCCGGTGAGCGTGTGCGTCCAGGAGAACGACGGATTGTGCCGGTAGAACCCGTAGGTCGACCAGTTGTAGCGCTTGGCGGGGCCCGGATCGCCCCAGAACACCCAGTCGCCGCGGGTGTCGTAGCCGTAGACGACGTGCGAGTGCCCGCCGCCCGAGCGGAAGCCGACCCTGGTCTCCACCGGCCGGTCGGCCGCGGTCTGCGCCCGGATCGCCGCGTAGGTGATGGGCCGGTCGAGGTAGCGGCCCGGGGAGGTGAACCCGAGCCGGGCGAAGGCGCGCTGCGGGTCGGCGAGCGTGCCGGGGAGGTTGGCGCAGTCCCGGCCGGTCTCGCCGTGCGCGAGCCGGCAGAACTCCGGCTGCCCGACGGCGGCACCGTGGAAGGCGGCGATGGTGCTGCCCGCGCCGGCCCAGCACCACTGGCTCTTCTGCTGCACCTGCATCACGATCTGGTTGCGGTAGGTCGAAGGCACTCCGGGCGCGGCTCCGGCGGTGACCGGGGCGACCAGGCACATCATCAGGCTCAGAGCCAGTGCGGCTTGCACCTGCCTCGACTTCACCAGCACGGACGGCCTCCTGCTCGAACGTGGGCGAACCAGCGGTGGTCACAACGGTGAACAACGTGGTCACCCGGAGCAAGAACGCCATCCGGAGGAACGGACCGTTCCGGGGGACAGCCGGAACGCGGAACAGTCACCATTACGTGGCCAACCACCCTGAACGGGGGTCGGCCGGGGCACTCTACGCTGCTAACGTGAACGTTCCGCGGTGTTCACGCCCAGCGCACACACTGGTCGGGTGAAGGGACGAGCGGTGGCACAAGACGGGAACCTCCCACTGATCATCGATGGCGCCCGCACGACCCGGGCATCGGTAGCCGAGCTGCCCAAAGAGCTGACCGAGGCGCTCCGCACGGGCGAGTTCCACCACGCCTTGAGACTGGCGATCGCTTACCGCGGCCTCTCGCTCGCGCGGCTGCGCGCGCACCTCGCGCTGCGCGGGGTCCAAATCGGACAGTCCACGTTGAGCTACTGGCAACGCGGGCTCCGCCAGCCCGAGGTGCCGAAGGCGCTGCCGGCGGTCCGGGCCCTCGAATCGGTCCTGCAGCTGCCCGCGGACGCCTTGGTGGTGCTGATCGGACCGCGCCTGGTCCGCCGCGGCCACCAGCCGGCGGCGTCGTTCCACGACCTGCGGTCCGGCGACATGGGCTCGATCGTGGAGGACCTGCTCGCCGAGCTGGGCGCGTACCCGTCGTCGAACCACTACAACGCCGACCTCGAACTGCTGTCGGTCCACGACACGATCACGTTCGACGCGGAGCACCGCCAGGTAAGCCTGCGCACGCGGCTGGTGACCCGCGCCCGCCGCCACGGCCCGGACCGCTACCTGACGGTGTACAACGGCGACCCGGGCTGCCGCATCGACGACGTCGAGCTGATCACCGACGAGGGCTGCCGGGTGGGCCGCATGCGCCGCAACCCGGACGCGGACACGATGGCGACCGAGTTGCTGTTCGACCGCAAGCTCGCCGAGGGCGACATCCACGTGTTCTGCTTCGAGGTCCGCGACGATTCCGGTTCGGCGTCGCCGGGGTACTACCGGATGCTGCGGGACCGGTGCGCGAGTTACCTGGTGCAGTTGCGCTTCGACCGCAACGCGCTGCCGGCGCGGTGCACGCGCCAGGTGCGGGCGCGCGACGACGCCCTGCCGGTGGTGGCGGAGGAACTGGCGTGCGACATGGGCGGGGTGAGCAGCGCGTTCTTCAACGACGCGGGCCCGGGGCTGGCCGGCGTCGCGGTGGAGTGGAACTGAGCGTCGCTTTCACGTGAAAGCGACGCCAGCGGCCGCGGTGTCTGGCGCGACTTCGCTTTGGCGAGCACACGACGGCGGGCGGCTTCGGCGCGGCACGGCGTTTGCGGGCTGCTTCGATTTCGGTCGCCCGCTCGGTAACCGCGTACTGGAGCGCCCGCTGGGCGGCGGTGCCGATGCCCTCGTCGTCGTTGGTCCGCTTCGGACGCCGCGCCAGGGAACCAGGCCGTCTTCGTGGATTTCGTAGACGCCGACCCGGAAGCGGCCGTCGTGGGACAGCGTGAACACCCTCAGCCTGGCGCCACCGGATTCCCTTGCCGGGCACCAGCCCCGTTGCGCCGCCCGGACTACGCGGGTCCGCCGCCGATGCCGAGCTCGTTTCCCTCCGGGTCGCGGTAGATGATCTTGCGCACACCGTTGTCGTAGGTCTCGCGGTCCGCGGGCTCGATGCCCCGCGCGGAAATCCCGGCGACGCGCTCGTCCAGGTCCTCGACGAAGAGGGTGTGCATGGCGAGACCGGCGCGCTCGGGCCGGAGCACGACGTAGACCGAGCCGTGCGGCGTGACCTCCCACAGGACCTCGGTGTCGTGCACGATGAACGTCGGCGGGGAACCGAAGAGCTGTTCGTACCAGGCGACGGCGCCGGCGAAGTCGCGGACGGCGATCCCGGCGAAGAGCTCGACGCTCACAGCACCTCGAATCCGTTGGCCTTCGCGGCATCGGCCTGGCGCTCGTCGCGGGTGACGAAGGTGACCGGCTCGCCTGCGGTCAGTTCGGCGGTGTCGTGCATCGCGACCGCGATGTGGATCGCGTCGAGCGTGCGCACCGGGTGGTTCTCGGTGACCAGCCGCCGGGCCGCCGCGAAGATCCGCCGTGGCTCCAGCGGGATGACCCCCAGCACCGTTCGGGCGTCCTCGTCGAACTGGTCGAGGAAGCGACGGGCGTCCGGAATTCGCCCGGTCCGCTTGGCCGCGGTGATCGCGCTGGCGAACTCCAGCCGGGTCAGCTCGCTGGTCAGCACGCGGTGGTCACCGTCGATCAGCAGTTTCCGCAGCTCGGCGTGGTCGGGCTCGTCGGTGAGATAGGCCCCGACCACGGCGCTCGTGTCGGCGTAGAACACGGTCACTGTTCACCCCTGGTCCAGTCGAGCGCCTCGCTGACGGCAGTACCCCAGCCGCGCGAGAGTTCCTCCAGTTCGTCGTGGCCCGGCGGCTCACCTTCGGGCTCGAAGGTGATCAGCTTGCCTTCGGCAACCAGGCGCTGCTTCCATTCGGCGCGCGTCTCGGTCTTGGCGACCGCACCTCGCAGCAGCTCGGTGACCAGTTCGTTCATGCTGCGCCCCTCAGCTTCGGCCTTCGCCTTCAACCGGGCGTGCAGCTCGTCGTCGATCCTCGTGATCAACTGCTTCACCCCACCATGATAGCGCGTCACCCATTCGAGCTATCACTGTTCACAACGCAGAACAAAGGGCCGCCCCGAACACTTTCGGGGCGGCCCTCACCAGCCAAAACGCGGAAAACTCAGTACCGGTAGTGCTCCGGCTTGAACGGGCCTTCGACGTCCACGTCGATGTACTCGGCCTGCTCCTTCGTGAGCTTCGTCAGCTCACCGCCCAGCGCGTCGAGGTGGATCTTCGCGACCTTCTCGTCGAGTTTCTTCGGGAGGCGGAACACCTCGTTGTCGTACTCCTCGTGCTTGGTGAACAGCTCGATCTGCGCGATCACCTGGTTGGAGAAGCTGTTCGACATCACGAACGACGGGTGCCCGGTGGCATTGCCCAGGTTCAGCAGCCGGCCCTCGGACAGCACGATGATCGTGTTGCCGTTCGGGAAGATCCACTCGTCGACCTGCGGCTTGATGTTGATCCGGCGGATGCCCGGGTACCGCTGCAGGCCCGCCATGTCGAGCTCGTTGTCGAAGTGGCCGATGTTGCCCAGGATCGCCTGGTGCTTCATCTTCGCCATGTGCTCGACCAGCACGACGTCCTTGTTGCCGGTCGTCGTGATGACGATGTCGGCCTCGGGCAGCGCGTTCTCCAGCGTGCGGACCTGGTAGCCGTCCATCGCCGCCTGCAGGGCGCAGATCGGGTCGATCTCGGTGACGACCACGCGGGCGCCCTGGCCGCGGAGGGACTCCGCCGCGCCCTTGCCGACGTCGCCGTAGCCGCACACGACCGCGACCTTGCCGCCGATCAGGACGTCGGTGCCGCGGTTGATGCCGTCGATCAGCGAGTGGCGGATGCCGTAGCGGTTGTCGAACTTCGACTTCGTCACGGCGTCGTTGACGTTGATCGCCGGGAACAGCAGCTCGCCGGCCGCCGCGAGCTGGTAGAGCCGCAGGACGCCGGTGGTGGTCTCCTCGGTGACGCCGCGGATGCCCTCGCCGATCTTCGTCCACTTGCCCGTGTCGGCCGCGACCGACGCGCGCAGTAGCTCGAGGAACACGCGGAACTCGTCCGAGGTGTTCTCGTCCGGGGTCGGGACGACGCCGGACTTCTCGAACTCGGTGCCCTTGTGGACGAGCATCGTGGCGTCACCGCCGTCGTCGAGGATCATGTTCGGACCCTCGCCGTCCCAGGTGAGCATGCGCTCGGTGCACCACCAGTACTCCTCGAGCGACTCGCCCTTCCACGCGAAGACCGGGACGCCCTTGGGCTCCTCGGGCGTGCCGTGCGGGCCGACGACGATCGCGGCGGCCGCGTGGTCCTGCGTCGAGAAGATGTTGCAGGAAGCCCAGCGCACCTCCGCGCCCAGCGCCACCAGCGTCTCGATCAGCACCGCGGTCTGCACGGTCATGTGCAGCGAGCCCGACACGCGCGCCCCGCGCAGCGGGTAGACCTCCGCGTATTCGCGGCGCAGCGCCATCAGTCCGGGCATCTCGTGCTCGGCGAGGCGGATCTCCTTGCGGCCGAACTCGGCGGCGGCGAGGTCGGCGACGGCGAATTCGATTCCGTTGCGGGTCTCGTGCCGCTTCGCAACGCTTTCGGGGGGCATAGTGGCGATTCCTCCAAGACTCGATGACACCGGAACACTACCGTTGTCCGCTCGACCTTCCCTAGAGCGGTTAGGAGACCCTTACCGTGCCGATGCCCGGCCCGGACACCCGTGTCGTCGAAATCCGCGTCGCCGGCCTCGTGGGCACCAGCGGGGAAACGCTGCTCGACGCGGTCGCGACCGTCGACGTCGCCGGCGACGGACTGGGCCGGGTGATCCGCCCGGCCGACCGGCTGCGGCGGCCCGCGCCCGGGCCCGTGCTGCCGGCACTCGGCCGGACGATCCCGCGGACCCTCGAAGGCTACCTGTGGCACGGCATGACCTCCGGGGGCGCCGCCAAGGCCACCTGGGCGCTGCTGTTCCCGTTCTCGCTGGCGAACGTCGCTTTCTGGATGCTGCCGCCGCTGCCGGACCGCCGGTTCCCGGGCGCCGTCGGCGCCGTGTGCCGCGGCCTGCTGCGCGTCGGCGCCCTGCTGCTGACCATGCTGCTGATGGGCCAGCTCGCGGCGATCGCGCTCGACCTGTTCGCCACCCAGTGCCTCGCGCCCGGCTCGGGCTGCCTGCCGGTGGTCCCCGACGTGATCCGCACGGTGCCCGCGCGGATCGCGCTCGGCGTCGTGCCGCTGCTGGCCGTGATCTTCGTGCTGCACCGGATCTCGTCGGCGACGTGGGCGGTGCACGCCGACGGCGACCTCACCGGCGGCCCGCTGCGGATGCGCGCCGACCCGGAGACGCCGGCGCTGCGCTGCCTGCACACCGTCGCGGCGCTGGCCTCGGTCGCGTTGCTGCTGCTGGGCGGGCCGTTCCGGGTGCCGGGCGACACCTTCGGCCTGGTCGTCTGGATCGTCACGCTGGCCGTGGTGCTCGCGGTCGTCGTCGCGGCCGCGATCGGCGTCGACACCGGCCGGTTCGCCCGGCCCGGCGTGCTCGCCTTCGCGAGCCTGCTGGTCGTCGTGGCCGCGGTGCGCCTGCGCCCCGGGACCGGCCCGCTGCCGGGCACGAACGGCGTCGTCGAAGGCCTCGGCGCGGCGCTGGTCGCGGTCGCGGTGCTGTTCGCGCTGGTCCTGGTGCCGGCCGCGCTGCTGGCCCGGCCGAGCTGGCGGCACAAGCCACGCCGGCTGCGGCCGTGGCTGGGCGGCTGGGCGGCCGCGCCGGTGCTCGCGCTGGCCGGGTTGCTCGGCGGCGGGTTCGGCGCCGGCCTCGCCGAAGCGCTCCGGCGGCTGTCCGGCGCGGAACTGCTGCAGGTTCCTGACACGTACCTGCTGGTCACGGTGCTGTGGGGCGCCGGGCTGGCGCTGGCCGCGGTGCTCGCCCTGCTGGGCTTCGCGGTCGCCGTCCCGCTGCGCCGGCTGCGGCGCGGCGTCCCGGAGATCGTCGAGCTGATGGAGCACGACGAGCGCCAGGAAGCCCAGGCCGCGGCGGCGTGGGCGCGCTCGGCGTGGGAACGGCGGCACCTGCACCACCTGGCCCTCGCGGTGGCGTCGGCGATGTCCGCGGGCGGCGCGGCGCTGCTGGTGCTGCGCTTCGGGTTCGGGCTGGTCCCCGGCTGGTTCAAGCCGTTGTCCGCGATCGGCGTGGTCGCGCTCGGCGCGCTGGCCGCGGGCCTGCTGCGCGTGGTCTACACGGCCGCGCGCACCCCGCAGCGCAGCCGGCACCTCGGGGCGCTGGCCGACCTCGTCTGCTTCTGGCCGCGGGCGGCGCACCCGACGGTCCCGCCGTGCTACGCGCTGAAGGTCGTCCCGGAACTGGCCGCGCGGGCGCGCGAGCACCTCGCCGAACCGGGGACGCGGGTGGTGCTCTCCGGTTACAACCTCGGCAGCCTGCTCACGGTCATGGCGGCCGCCCGGCTCGCGGCCGAGCTGCCGGCGGCGGACCTCGAACGCGTCGGCGTGCTGACCGCCGGGTCCCCGCTGCAGTGGGGCTACCAGCGCGCGTTCCCGGCGCTGCTGCCGCAGGAGTCGCTCGAGACGCTGTTCGCCGACCTGGACGGCCGCTGGCGCGCCCTCTGCCGCGGCACCGACATCTTCGGCGGCGGCGTGACGACCTGGCGGCACGAGGTCTCCGACCGGCAGCTCTTCGGCGTCGGCTACCAGCCCGAAGGCGGCATCGGGCCGCTGAAGGCGAAGGCCGACGAGAACGGCGTCCTCATCCTCGGCGGCGACCACTGGCTGCCGGACCCGCTGCGCGGCCCGACCGGGCGGCACCGCTGGGCGCCGGGGGTGCTCCGGCACCAGGACTACGTGGTGGACGCGGAGTGGGACCACGCCGTGGCGATGGCCGCCGGCCTCGGCAAACCTTCCGGCGGCGAACAGGGCTTGCTCTTCGGCGACTTCCCCGGAAAGCCGTGAAGGCCACTTTCGGGAACTCGTAGTTCCCGAAAGTGGCCTTCACGGCACTTCGCTGAGGCTTACTCGGAAGCCTTGCGGCGGAACTTCAGCAGCGCGAGCAGACCGCCACCGGCGACCAGCAGCAAGGCCGCGATCCAGATCAGCCAGCTGTTGTCGAAACCGGTGTTGGCCAGGCCGCCACCGGTGCCCGACTCGTTGCCCGCCGGGACGGCGGCCGGAGCGGTGGTGCTGGTCGGCGCGACCGTCTCCGAGGACGCCGGGGCGCTCGGCTTCGTGGTCTCGGTCGGCTTGGTCGGCCGCGTCGGCGCCGTGGTGGTCTCAGTCGGCTTCTCGGTCTTCGTGCCGCACAGGTACCACTTCTCGATGTCGGCCTGACGGCCGTTGCGGCTGAACGGCGCGCGCAGGTCGTTCCACGGCGCGGCCTTGTCGAGGCCGCGGGCACCCGGGGTGTAGTCGTTGAAGCCGTCGTCGCCACCGATGACGACGATGCGCTTGACCGTCACGCCCTCGTTGACCTTCGAGATGTTGAGGCGGTTCTTGACGATCTTGAAGTCGACGTCGCTCTGGCTGAGGTCGGTGCCCTCGGCGCACGGCGTCGCCTTGCCCGGCGTGGGGTGCGGGCGGTTGTCGTCGCTGTGGCAGGCCAGCGCGGAGCCGGCGGTGCCGATGAGGGCAGCGGTGGTCAGCGCCATGACCGCAACGGCGCCGCGGAAGGTACGTCTGCGCATAGGGGAACTCCTGTACCGGCGGGGAGGACAGCACTTGCGAAATCTGTGGTCGCGGCACCACTGAGCGTGTAACCACACTGCTGTAATTCACCCGTCAGTGGCACGCGGAGGAACGAAAGGTATCGCACGTCACTTGACCCTTTACGTGGGGTCCCCCTTTGGGCGCGCAGAGCAAGATCCTTTTAACTCGTTCGTGACCGGCCGTTCCGTACCATGCGCACGCGAAAGCCCCGCCGACCTGGGCAATCCGGTCGACGGGGCCTTCTCGTGCGGATCAGGCGTCGAGTTCCTTGACGGGGTCGCCGGTGCCGCCGTCGGCCTGCCGCTTGCCGAGCAGCGAATGCCGGCGGCTGTAGGCGAAGTAGATGACCACGCCCAGCACCATCCAGGCGACGAACCGCAGCCAGGTCAGCACGGTCAGGTTCAGCATCAGCCACAGGCAGGCCAGGATCGCCAGGATCGGGATGACTGGCACCAGCGGCACCTTGAACGCGCGGGGCAGGTCCGGGCGCGTCCGGCGCAGGATGAGCACGCCCGCCGAGACGAGCACGAAGGCGAACAGGGTGCCGACGTTGACCATCTCTTCGAGCTTGTCCGCCGGGAAGAAGCCGGCCGCGAGCGCGACCAGGCCGCCGACGATCAGCGTCGCGCCCTTCGGCGTCCCGTGCTCGCCGGTCTTCGCCAGCCGGCGCGGCATCAGGCCGTCGCGCGACATCGCGAAGATGATCCGGACCTGGCCCAGCATGAGCACCATGACGACGGTGGTCAGGCCGGCCAGCGCGCCGAAGGAGATGATGTTGGCGGCCCAGTCGACGCCGTTGTCGGAGAACGCCGTGGCGAGCGTCTTGTGGCTGCCGTCGCCGGCGTCGGTGGCGAGCTTCTTGTAGTTCGTCATGCCGACGACCACCAGCGACACGGCGACGTACAGCACGGTGACGATGGCCAGCGAGCCCATGATCCCGCGCGGCACGGCCTTCTGCGGGTTCTTGGTCTCCTCGGCGGTGGTCGCGACGATGTCGAAGCCGATGAACGCGAAGAACACCAGCGAGGCGCCGGCGAGCAGGCCGAAGACGCCGAACGAGCTGCTCGCGCCGCCCGCGATCAGCGAGAAGAGCGACTGGTCGACGCCGGTCTGGCCGGCCCCGCCGGTCTCACCCGGCGGGATGTAGGGCGTGTAGTTGGCGCCCTTGATGTAGAAGATGCCGAGGATGATCACGAACAGCACGACGGCGACCTTGATGCCGGTGATCACCATCGACACCCGCGAAGACAGCTTCGTGCCCAGCGCCAGCAGCGTCGTCAGGACCACGACGACGAGCAGCGCGCCCCAGTCGACGGTCACGCTCCCGATGTCGAACGTCGTCTTGCTGCCCTTGCCGAAGAGGTAGCCGAGCACCGTCTCGAGGTAGACCGACCAGCCCTTGGCGACCGCGGCGGCGCCGACGGCGAGTTCGAGGATCAGGTCCCAGCCGATGATCCACGCCATGAACTCGCCGAACGTGGCGTAGGAGAACGTGTACGCGCTGCCCGCGACCGGCACGGTCGAGGCGAATTCCGCGTAGCAGAGCGCGGCCAGCGCGCAGGCGATCGCCGCGAACACGAACGCCAGCGAGACCGACGGGCCGGCGTAGTCACCGGCGGTGCGCGCGGTCAGTGTGAAGATGCCGGCGCCGATGACGACGGCGACGCCGAACACCGTCAGGTCCCAGGCACTGAGGTTCCGCCGGAGCTTGGTGTCCGGCTCGTCAGTGTCCGAAATGGACTGTTCGATCGATTTAGTGCGCCACAATCCCGTTCCGGGCACCGTTGACCTCCTGCGGCTGAACTGCGTGTATCGCGGTACGTCACCCTAACGGGTCACGTCCGTGACGGCTCGCCGAGCGCCGGGGAGTGGATCTTGGAACTACTTCGCCAGGCTGCGGTCGAGGTCCGGCTCGAGGTAGATCAGCTTCGCGACGGGCACCTTGGCGCGGACGCGGGCCTCGGCGTCGTCGATGGCCATCGCCAGCTCGGCGGTGTCGAGCCCCGGCACCATCGCGAGCTTGGCCGCGACGAGCAGCTCGTCCGGGCCCAGGTACTGGGTGCGGATGTGGATGACGCGCTCGACCTTCCCGGCGGCGAGCTCGTCGACGATGACCGCGAGCACCGGCGCGGTGGCGCCTTCGCCGATGAGCAGGCTCTTCATCTCGATGATCAGGATGATCGCGATGACCCCGAGCAGCGCGCCGATGCCGAGGGTGCCGACGCCGTCCCAGACGGGGTTGCCGGTCACCACGGACAGCCCGACGCCGGCCAGCGCGAGGACGAGACCGAGCAGCGCACCGGCGTCCTCCAGCAGCACGACCGGCAGCTCGGGTTCCTTGGCCTGGCGGATGAAGCCCCACCAGCTCGCGTCGCCCTTGATCTTCTTCGACTCGCCGATGGCGGTGTAGAAGCTGTAGCCCTCGAGGCAGATCGCGACGAGCAGGATGATCACCGCGACGATCGGCGATTCGAGCGGCTCGGGGTGGCCGATCTTGTGGATGCCCTCGTAGATCGCGAAGGCGGAGCCCAGGGTGAAGAGCATCAGGGCGACGATGAAGGAGTAGAAGTACCGGTCGCGGCCGTAGCCGAACGGGTGCTCCTGGTCCGCTTCCCGCTTGGACGTCTTCTGCCCGAGCAGCAGCAGCCCCTGGTTCGTGGTGTCGGCCAGCGAGTGCACCGACTCGGCCAGCATCGACGACGACCCGGTGACGAGGAAGCCGGCGAACTTCGCGACCGCGATCCCGGCGTTCGCCCCGAGGGCCGCGATGATCGCCTTGGTTCCGCCTCCAGCTGACACGACCGCTCCCCTGGTAGGTCCTGAATGTCCGGGTGGAGCGTAATGGGCGCGGTCCGGCCGGGTCCCCACCGCCCGTGCCTTCGGGCGCGGGTTCGGCTCGGGCGACGGTTCGTTCGGCACTTCGACCCGGCCGCACCCACCGCCCTCCCGCGGCCGCCCGTTTCTGTCGGACCCCTTCGCTACGGTGGCCGTTCCGGTACCGGGAGGGTGGACATGGCTCACTTCGGCGTGCTCGGGCCGCTCGCCGTCGAAGGGGCGCCCGGGCACTGGGTCGCGCTGCGCGGCGAGCGGCAGCGCACCCTGCTGGCCGTGCTGCTCCTCAACGCCAACCAGCACGTCCACGTCGACGTGCTGGTCGAAGCGCTGTGGCCCGGCGGCCCGCCGAAGTCGCACACCTCGAACCTGCACACCTACCTCTCCCGGCTGCGCGAGCGGATCGGCGGCCTCCGGATCGAGCACGGCCCGCTCGGCTACCGGCTGCGCGTCGAGCCGGAGGAGCTCGACCTGCTCGTCTTCCGGTCCGCCGTCGCGGAAGGGAAGCGGGCAGGCGACGCCGTCACCGCGGCGGGGCACTACCGGCGGGCACTCGCGCAGTGGCGGGGGCCGGTGCTGGCCGGGCTGCACGTGCCGCGGCTCGACGCCGACGTCGCGCGGCTGGAGTCCGAGCGGCTCGCCGTCTTCGAAGACTGCGCCGACGCCGAGCTCACCGCCGGGCGCCACGGCGAACTCACCGGCGAGCTGCAGGCCATGATCACCGAACACCCGCTGCGCGAACGGCTCGCCGCGCAGCTGATGATCGCGCTGCACCGGGCCGGGCGCCAGGGCGACGCGCTCGAGGTCTACCAGCGGCTGCGGACCACCCTGATCGAGGAGCTCGGCGTCGAACCGGGCGCGGAGGCCCGCCGGGTGCACGCGGCCGTCCTGCGCGGCGAAGACCCCGTGCCGCGGTTGCCGCCGCCGGTCTGGCCGGTGTGCCAGCTGCCGCCGGACATCGGGGACTTCACCGGCCGCGAAGCCGAGCTCGCCGAACTGACCGGGGTGCTGGGCGAAGACCGCGGCGTCCCCGTCGCCGTGCTCAGCGGCGAGCCGGGCGCGGGCAAGAGCACCCTGGCCGTGCGGGCCGCGCACAGGCTGCGGGCGCGCTTCCCGGACGGGCAGCTGTACGTCCCGCTCGCCGGCCGCGACATCGGCGAGGTCCTGGCCGACCTCCTGCGCGCGCTCGGCGTGCCCGGCCCGGCGGTACCGGACGACGTCCGGGCGCGCGCGGCGGTGTTCCGCGGCCGGCTCACCGACCGGCGGGTGCTGGTGGTGCTCGACGACGCCGCCGACCCCGGCGACGTCCGCGCGCTGCTGCCGGGGACGCCGGGCTGCGCGGTCCTGGTGACGAGCCGGCGCCGGTTGAGCGGGCTCGCCGGGGCGCACCGGCTGCCGCTCGGCCCGCTGTCCGGCGCCGACGCCGCCGAGCTGCTGAACCGGCTCGCCGGCGCGCGGGTCGTCCGCGAGCGGGCCGACGCCGAGCGGATCATCGCGGCGTGCGCGCGGCTGCCGCTGGCGCTGCGGATCGCCGGCAGCCGGCTGGCCATCCGCCCGCACCTGCGGCTCGGCGAGCTGGCCGGGCGCCTCGAAGACGAGGTCCGCAGGCTCGACGAGCTGACCGTGAGCGATCTGGCCGTCCGCAGCAGCATCGCGCTGAGCTACGAAGGCCTGCGGCCGCCTGCGCAACGCGCGTTCCGCTTGCTCGGCCGCTGCCGCCTCGCCGACCTCCCGGCCTGGGCCGTGACGACGTTGGTCGGCGCCCCGGACGCCGACGAAGCCGTCGAAGAGCTCGTCGAGGCGAGCCTGCTGGAGGCACGCGGCGCGGACCCGGCCGGCGAGGGCCGCTACCGGATGCACGACCTCGTCCGGCTGTACGCGGCGGAGCTCGCCGAAGACACCGGCGGCCTCCGGACGGTGCTGTCGGCAACGCTCGCACTGGCCGACGCGGCGGCGGCCCGCTTGCCGCGCACGGTGCCGATGCCACCGCCGGCCGCCGCACCGCTTCCCCAGCCGTTGCCCGACGAGCTGGTGACGCGGTTGCTGGCCCGCCCGGACGACTGGTTCGCCGCCGAGCGCGCGAACCTCGTCCTGCTGATCGGCTGGCTGCCGGCCCCGGATGCGGTGCGGTTGCTGGACAAGCTGAGCGTCTACTTGTACCTGCACGGCCAATACGCGGAGATGCGCGCGGCGTACGAAACGGTCCTGGCGGCGACGGACGACCCGGCGGTCACGCTGCTCGCCGAGGCGAACCTCGCGCTGCTGCATCACGAACGCGGCCAGTACGAAGAGGCCGCGGCCGCGTACCGCCAGTGCGCGAAGGAGCTGGAGGTGCGCGGCGATCACCGCACCCACGCATGGGTGACGGCGAACCTGGCGCACTGCCTGATCGGTCTGGGCCACGCCGAAGAGGCGTTGGAGACGGCGGCCCAGGCCCGCGAACTGTTCACTGTGGACGGTCACCCGGAGCCGATCCGCGTCCGCTCGGCGGAATCGGCGGCCCTGCTGCGCCTCGGCCGGGTGGCGGAGGCACAGGAGGTCGACCACATCGCCCTGACGGCAGCACGCGAAACGGGCGACGCCCGCCAGATCGGCATGGCCCTGCACGGCTTCGCGTGGTCCTCCCTCCTGAACGGCGCCGACCCCCAAGCGGCAACGGCGATCGCGGAGTCGGTGGACCACCTCCGCCGGACCCCGGCCCGTTCGGAGCTGGCGAAGTCGCTGCGCACCCTGGGCGCGATCTCCGCGGCAACGGGCGACCGCGAACGCGCGATGGCGGCGTTCGGAGAGGCTCGCGAGCTGGCCAGGGAACTGGACGAGCGCCCCCGCGAGCTGTCGTGCACCCGTGCCTTGGCGGCAGGCTGGATCGGCGAAGGCCGTGCGGCGCAGGCGATCCCGGTGCTACGGCAGTGCCTGACAGAGTTCCGCGAGATGGGCGGAAGATCGGCGACGGGCCTGACGTGGCTGGTGCTGGAGAGGGCGTGCGAAGCGCTGGGCGACGGGGAGGGAGCAGCGGAGGCGGCCGCGGAGGTGGCGCAGTACACCGACCCCCGCGACGCCAGCGCGGCAGCACTGAGGCGAGCACTGCTGGCTCTGACCGACCGGGTGTGAGCCTGACGGCCTGGCGCGAGCCGCTGGCTCCTTCGCCGCCCCTGGCCGCAGCCGCTGCTCATCCGCCCCGGCTAATGCTCGCCCCCAAGCGCCCAGTCGGCCGATTTCGCTCGAACCGCCCACCTGTTCGCCCGACCTGAACCGCAGCAGGCCCGCCGGGCTCCCCACCCGGCCGACGCTCGCCCACCTCAACGGCCGTGGCCCACCAGCTGCCTGCCGCGGCCCGGCTCCCCACCCAGTCGGCTCGCCCAGCCAGCGGCTACACCCCACCGCCGCCGGTCAGCCAGTGCTCGCCCAGCCCACGGCCCCCACCGACCGCGCCAGCCCGCTATCGCTCGCCCCCGCGCCCCGCCGGCACCAGCCGCTGCTCGCCCATCGCGAGCGCACAGTCCCACCCTGCCTGGCCCCGCCCAGCCAGTGCTCGCCCAGCCCACGGCCCCCACCGACCGCGCCAGCCCACCGTTGCTCGCCCCCCCACGACCGGCCCGCCCCCTCCAGTGCTCGCCCCCCGGCAGCACCGCAGCACCGGTGATCCCCGCCGCCCCTTGTGATCGCGCCTCCGGGTCCTCCCCGGCCCGGCTGCGCGAAACCCCTGGGCAGGTGATGCCGCCCCCTCGCGGCACCACCTTCAGCCCACGGGCGCCGGGCGGGAACCGACCGGCGCCACCCCCAGCGGACCGGCAGCGCGCGCCAGCGCACCAGGGTCCCCCCGTTGAGTCAGATACTGGCCGACGCCACCACACGGAACGCACACAAAAACGGCGGAGGCCCCCGAAGAGGCCCCCGCCGAAAACACCTGAACGTCAGTCCTCGCAAGTCCCGGCAGTCGCCCGGAACATCTGCGCACGCGCGCCGTCCAGCGGGCGGATCCGCACCGGGGGATCCGCCGCCGGGAGCCAGACCGACTGGCCGCGGCGCAGCTCCACCTTCTCGCCGTCGTCCGCCGTCACCAACAGGTCACCGGCCGTGCACAACAGGATCTGCGGACCGACGCTGTCGACCGAAATCTCGTCGTCCTGACCCTCGGCCCACTCGACGCGCGACAGCTCGAACTCGGGTGCGTCCGTGCGGTACACCGACAGGCGGCCGCCACCGTCTCCGCACTGGACCGGCATCTCGCCGCACGCGAAGTCGACCACCCGCAGCAGCTCAGGGACGTCCACGTGCTTCGGCGTCAGACCACACCGGAGGATGTTGTCCGAGTTCGCCAGGATCTCCACGGCCGTTCCGTGCAGGTACAGGTGCAGGTTGCCGGCCGGCAGGTAGATCGCCTCGCCCGCGCGCAGCGTCAGCCGGTTGAGCAGCAACGCCGCCAGCACGCCGGCGTCGCGCGGGTGCGTCTCGCCGAGTTCCAGGATGGTCCGGCACTCGACCGCGAACTCGCCGTGCTCCTGGACGTGCCGGACGCAGGCGTCCAGCACCTCCGGCAGCAGCGAGTCGAGCGTCCGCTGCGGCAAGGTGATCCACGTCGTGAACAGCGCCCGCAGGCCCGACGGGTCCGGCTGCGCCTCGAGCAGCCCGGTGTACTTCGCCAGCCCCGGCGTCTCGATCGCCTTGAGCAGCTTCACCGTGCGGTCCGGGGCGCGGAACCCGGCCAGCGCGTGGAACTCCGTCAGCGCGCAGACCAGCTCCGGCTTCGCCGTCGGGTCCGGGTAGTTGCGGTTCGCGGCGTCGCGCGCGATGCCCAGCTTCTCCTCGCGGGCGTGCCCCTCCGCGGCCTGCGCCGCCGACGGGTGCGCCTGCATCGACAGCGGTTCCTCCGCCGCGAGGATCTTCAACAGGAACGGGAGCCGCCCGCCCCACCTCTTTGCGCACTTCTCGCCGAGCTGCGTCACCGGGTCGGCGTCCACCAGCTCCAGCAGGCTCCGCTCGGTGCCGTCCGGGCCGATCACGTGCGACGGGTCGCCCGGGTGGGCACCCATCCACAGCTCGGCCTCGGGGTGCGGCGCGGGGACCGGACGGCCCAGCAGCTCGGGGATCGCCGTCCGCGATCCCCAGGCGTAGGGCCGCACCGCGTTGCGCAGCAGCTCCACTGTCACCTCAACTCCACTCCTTCGGCACCGGCCCGGGCCGGTCTCACGCCGTCGCGGGGGCGAAGCGGCCCGCGCCGCCGATCCTGCCCGCCGCCAGCCCGAGATAGACCGCCGCCAGTTCGAACCGCAGTGCCAGCACCGCGGCCCGCACGATTTCGTCGGCCTCGATCTCCTCGGCCGGCGCGATGACGTCCGCGCCCGGGAGCAGATCCTCGACTTGGTAGCGCGCCGCGTCCGTGGCCGGACCGGTGCGCACCGAGAGAAGCAGTACCCGAGTCTGGATTTCACCAGAGGAATCGTCCGGATCGGCGAAGATGTCACGCTCCCGGCCGTCCGATTGTGCCGCCCGCCGCAACGCGGGACGCGCAAGAGCCTGCCGATAGTCTTCAACGTCACACACCGTGGCCGCGTGTGCGGCGAACGCGTGCGCAGCGTGCTCCCCGACGGCGACCGCCACCGGGTCCAGCCCCCACAGCAGGGGGACGCGGTCGGCGACGCGCAGGGCGAGCGCCTTGGCCGGGTTCGCGAACGACTCCCGGGCCAGGTAGTCCTTTTCGGCTTCCAGGTCGAGCTGGTCGGCCAGCGTCTGGACGTCGGAGACCAGCAGCCCCAGCGCGTTCGCGGTGAGCAGGCCGGCGGCCAGGCCACGCGGGAACGCCAGCTCCGGGGGCACCGGGATGCGCGGCGCCAGCAGCACGCCCTTGCCCGCGACAGCGGCCGCCACCGGACCTTCGGCCGGCGCGGAAAGCACCACCGAAGCGCCGTAACGCGCGGCGCGCTCCAGCGACGCCGCGAGCTCGCGGTCGCCGGGGTCGTCGGTGTGCGCGAACACGACGTCGAGCGCGCCGATCCAGTTCGGCACCACCTCGGCGACGACCACCGGCACCGGGCACGACGGCGTCAGCAGCGCAGCGAGCAGCCTGGTGAGCGTGCGGCTCACGCCGGGCCGGTCGATCAGCACGAGCGCGCGCGGGCGGCCCCGGTCGAGCCGTTCGGCGAGCTCCAGCTCGGCCGCCATCTCGGTGGTCGCGCGCACTTGGGCGCCGGCCATCGCGGCGGCCCGGAGCAGCCCCGAACTGTCGGCCTCCGCCAGCCGCCCCGGGTCGTCGAGCAGCGAGTCGTCAAGCACTGTCGACATCGGGGTTCCCGGGCGTGGTGGCCTCGTCGAGGAGCAGCACCGGAATCCCGTCACGCACCGGGTACACCCGGCCGCATTCGGTGCACGTCAGCGCGTCGGCCTCGGGATCGTCCGGTGCGCCGGGGCGCAACGGGGCGTGATCCGGCGACGGGCACGCCAAGATCTCGAGGAGCTGGGCGTCGAGCGTGATGGCCATGGTTCCTCCATACCACGCGGGGCACTGTGGTGAAGAGCACTTCAGGACACAGTTCGGCCCCTAGGCACCCTGGTTAGGGGGTGGGTCAGTTGCGGATGATCGCGAGCACTTCGTCGACCAGGCCCTGGACGGCCTCGGCGTTCGCGGCCTCGACGTTCAGGCGGAGCAGCGGTTCGGTGTTCGACGGGCGCAGGTTGAACCAGGCGCCGCCCGGCAGCTGCACGGTGAGGCCGTCCAGCTCGTCGATCTCGACGCCGGAGCGCGCCCCGAAGGCGTCCTTGACGGCCATCATCTTGGCGACCTGGTCGTCGACCGTGGAGTTGATCTCACCCGAGGCCGCGTAGCGCGAGTACGCGCTGGTCAGCTCCGAGAGCGGGCCGTTCTGCTCGCCGAGCGCGGCGAGGACGTGCAGCGCCGCCAGCATGCCGGTGTCGGCGCGCCAGAAGTCGCGGAAGTAGTAGTGCGCGGAGTGCTCACCGCCGAAGATGGCGCCGGTCTTGGCCATCTCGGCCTTGATGAACGAGTGCCCGACGCGGGTGCGGACCGGCTTGCCGCCGTGCTCGGCGACGATCTCCGGCACGCCCTTGGACGTGATCAGGTTGTGGATGATCGTGCCGCCCGGGTCCTTCGCCAGCTCGCGGACGGCGACCAGCGCCGTGATCGCGCTCGGCGAAACCGGCTCGCCGCGCTCGTCGACGATGAAGCAGCGGTCCGCGTCGCCGTCGAAGGCGACGCCGGCGTCCGCGCCGACCTCGCGCACCTTCGCCTGCAGGTCGACGATGTTCTTCGGGTCGAGCGGGTTGGCCTCGTGGTTCGGGAAGGTGCCGTCGAGCTCGAAGTACATCGGGACGACGTCGATCGGCAGCCCCTCGAAGACGGTCGGGACGGTGTGCCCGCCCATGCCGTTGCCGGCGTCGACGACGACCTTCAGCGGCCGGTTGGCCGACAGGTCGACGAGGTTGCGCAGGTAGGCGGCGTAGTCGGCGAGCACGTCCCGCTCGGACACGCTGCCGCGCTGGCCTTCGAACTCGGGCACGCCCTGCTCGACGGTGTCGCGGATCTCGGCGAGCCCGGTGTCCTGCCCGACCGGGGACGCGCCGGCGCGGCACATCTTGATGCCGTTGTACTTGGCCGGGTTGTGGCTCGCGGTGAACATCGCGCCCGGCAGGTTCAGCGAACCCGAGGCGAAGTAGAGCTGGTCGGTGCTGGCCAGCCCGATGCTCACGACGTCGAGCCCCTGCGAGGTGACGCCCTCGGCGAAGGCGGCCGCGAGACCAGGCGAGGAGTCGCGCATGTCGTGGCCGATCACCACCGACGGTGCTTCGGGCTTGACGAGCAGGGCGAACGCGGCACCGAAGTTGCGGACGAGGTCCGCGTCGAGCTGCTCGCCGACCACGCCGCGAATGTCGTAGGCCTTCACGATGCCCGAAAGGTCTGGCACGCCGTCTCCCCGCGATTAGTCGTCCTGGCGCCCGCTGCGCCGCGCGGAAAGCCTACCGGCGGTGGTGGTCGGTTACGCGCTCAGGCGCGACCGGGGAGGACACGCAGGTGGCCGCGGCGCCCGGAGGGGCCTTCCGGCTCGGGTGCCGGGGCCGGTTTGTCGGAGCGGCCGGCCTCGCGCACGGCCTCGGCCAGCGCGGTCAGCTCGTCGGCCGACGGGTCCGGCGCGGCGAAGGCGCCTTCGTGCCGCACGACTTCCCAGCCCTTGGGGACGGTCAGCCGCAGCGCGTGCGCTTCGCAGAGGTCGTAGGAGTGCGGCTCGGAGGCGGTGGCCAGTGGGCCGACGACGGCGGTGGAGTCGCTGTAGGCATACGTCAGCGTGGCCACAGCCGGCTCTAGACAGCCGGTACGCGAACACTTCCGTACGTTCCGCACGATCCGAAACGATAGCGCGTCGCCGCAAGGTAGGAGGAGCGACACGCGCTGGGACGTGCCGACCGCATAGACTTCCGAGGTGGCGACGGCTCGTGACTACCGACAACGGCGGCGCCTGCGACGGGACCGGCACGGCCGGGGCCTGCGCGGGACGCTGTACCCGGCGACCCTGCCCGCCGCCGCGAGCCGCGCGGAGCGGTTCGACGCGCTGGTGCTCGACGCGCTGGAACCGATCGAGGCCCGCTGGCGCCACGAGCTGACGAAGCTCGACGTGGCGGTGGACGACGTCCCGGAGATCCGGGAGAACGGCCACTCCCCGGCGGACGGCGTCCTCCACGACGGCGCGGTCCCGCTGTCGCGCCTGGTCCCGGCGGGGGTCGACCGCACGGGGATGCCGACGCGCGCCCGGATCGTGCTGTACCGGCGGCCGCTGGAGGCGCGGGCGAAGGACCCGTCGGAGCTGGCCGAGCTGGTGCACGACGTGCTGGTGGAGCAGGTGGCGGGGTACCTGGGCGTGGAACCGGACGTCATCGAAGGCGAGTGACGCTGCGGCGGGTCGAGAGGGCCCCTTCGCGCTCCGAAGGCCGTCGCGAACGGTCCGCTCGCGTCGCACTCGGCGGCACCGATGGGCCACTCGCGCGGCCGGCCCGCCACCACCGACCTCATCGAAGGCCAGTGACCTACCGGACCGGCCCCCGCTCGTCGACGGAGTACACAGGCTCGCCCAGGAACGCGGCGGCGGGCAGCTCGCCGTAGCCGATGTTGAACGTGTCCAGCCAGTACGACCAGTCCTGCCGGCCCGCCGCGCTGCTGAAGCGGTAGTTGAGCCGCCAGCGCAGCCACTCGCCCGGCGCGAGCTTCACCGCCGGTGGGCGCCGCTCGCGGGGCGGGATCCCGAACAGCTCGCCGACGCGGGGCAGCACCCTCAGCCGGCCATCGGCCTCCCGCAGGTCCACGGGCACGTCCCGGAGGCTCTCCGCCGACGCGACCGGCGCGAACCCGTCCTGCTCGCGCAGCCGCACCACGTGCGCGAGCACGCCCGGCAGCGCGGGCAACGCGAAGCCGGCCGGGACCGCGTTGCGGACCGCCGCGGCCGGACCACCACGCGAGTGCTTCGTCCACGACACGTGGACCCACTGCGCGGTGACCGTCACGGGCGGCGCCGGGCCGGGACCGCCGTCAGCAGGGTGAACAGCACCGCCGCCAGCTGGGCCAGCAGCAACAGGTTGCGTTCCGTGCCCGGGTACTCCACCGTCACCTCCGACGGCGTCGGCGGGACCGACACCGCCACCTGGTGGCCCCACGCCGGCACGATCGGGACGCTTTTGCCGCCCACCGAGGCCTTCCAGCCCGCTTCCTGTTCCGCCGCCAGCACCAGCAGGCGGCCGGTCGGGCCGTCCGAGACGCGCACGCGCACGTCCGGGAGACCCGCCTGGACCGGGGCCACGCCCGGCGCCAGACCCGGGGCGCCGCCGCCCGTGACCGCTGCCTTCGCCTGCTCCGGGGAGATGAGGATCACCTGGCCCGCCGGGGCGAGCAGGCGGAGCACGCCGCGGCCGTCCGACGTCGGGGCGGCCACCGAGACCAGGTCCTTCGCCAGCGGCGGGTACGCCCGCGGGTCCGCTCCCGGCGGCAGCACCACGTACTCCACGCCGGCGGCGGCCGCGGCCGCGAACGTGCGCTGGACCGCCGCCGCGTCGCCTTGGCCGAGGTCGCGGCGCCACGCCGCCAGGCGGGCCGGGGTGCCCGTGGTCGGGGCCAGCTCGTCGTCGCCGTAGTGGGGCAGGCGGCCGCCGATCTGGCGGGTCGCGTCGGACGCCAGGTCCAGCACCGACCGGCCGGACGCCGAGATCTCCGCCGCGGCTTCGGGGGCCAGCGCGGGCCGCGGACCCGCGCGGAGCGGGCCCTGACCGCCGACGGCGACGGCGCCGCCCGCCAGTGCCAGGAACACCACCACCCCGGCCACCGCCATCACCTGCGGCAGCCACGGCGACGGCACCCCGGCCGAACCGCCGCGCTGCCACGAACCGAGCACGACCCACAGCAGCCCGGCGCCGACGATCAGCAGCGGAACGCCCGCGTAGCCGTGGGCCGCGGCGCCGCCCTGCATCGGCGTCGCCGTGACCAGCCGGACCAGGACCAGCCCGCCCGCGCCGAGCACCGCCAGCGCGATCCCGCCCGCGGCGAGCTTCGTCGGGCGGACGACCACCGCCACGAGCGCCGCGGCGATCACCGCGACGCCGATCGGCCACGCGCCCGGCCCGCCGGGGTCGAGGCCGGCCAGATCGGTGCCGGACACCGGCGCGGCCGCGCCGCCGAGGCCCTGCACGAGCAGTTCCGGGTGCCGCAGCAGCACGGTCGGCCACGGCAGCAGCAGCGCCAGCGGCAGCAGCACCACGATGCCGACCGACGCGATCCGCCGGGCCAGCCCGGTCGGCGCCGGCAGTACGACGAACCCGATCAGCAGTCCGGCGAGCGCGAGCCCGTGCGCCAGCGGGGAAAACGCGCCCAGCAGCGCCACCCCGAACGCCGAGAGCGCGGAAATGTGCAGCCAGCGCGTGTCCGCGCGCACGAGCAGCCCGGCGATGCCGGCGGCCACCAGCGGCAGCACGAGGTGCACCACGACGACGTCGAGCCGGCCCTGCGCCACCCCGGCGGTCGCGGCCGGCAGGAGCGCGTACGTCGCCGCGACGACCGCGCGGACCCAGCGGCGCACGCGAAGCCGCCGCGTCGCCACGTACGCGCTCAGCGCCGCCAAGGGGATGTCGCCGAGGAGCAGGATCGCCACGAGCGCGGCCGGCCCGCCGAGCGGGGCGAAGACCGCGCCGAGCGTGCCGAGCACCGGCAGCGTCGCCGACGCGGGAGCGCCGGTGCCGCCCGCGATCGCGTGCCACGGCGTGAGGTACGACGACCAGAGCTCGCCCAGCCCGCCGACTGGGAGCAGCTTGCCGCCGAAGAGGTCGAGGCCGAGCCGGGCGCGGTTGACGACCAGCCCGAGCGCCGTCATCACGACGAGCAGCACGACCGGCGGCGCGAAGATCGTGGCCGCGAGCACCCGCCGCCGGTTGACCTCGACGAAGACGAGTTCGGGCTCGGCCTCTTCGGCGGGTTCGTCGGAGACCGGTTCCGGCGCCGCGGTTTCCGGCAGCGCGACGGCGACGAGCGTGCCCGGCCGGCGCAGCCCGGACCCGCGTGAGCTGAGCCCGCGCAGCGCACCCGCGGGCAGCGCGCCCGGGCCGACGGGACGGGTCTCGCGGGCGTCGAGCGCTTCCGGCGTGACCCACGCCGACTCGGTTTCGACGGTCTCGGGGACCCGCCCGAGTGCGACGTCGCTCTCCACGCCCCGGCGCACCAGGCCGACCACGCCCGCCCGGAAAGCGTTGCGGAGGCGGGTGACGCGCCCGGTGAAGAGCCCGCGCACCGTGCCCGGCCGCGGATTCCGCCGCCGGCGGGCCCGGGCGGCGCGCAATCCGCCGCGTCCACTGAGGAGGTACGCGGCCGCGGCGAACTCGGCCCGCGCTTCGCCGGTGCGGCGCAGCAGGACGAACGCCAGCGCGCGCAGCACCGAGAGCAGCGGGAGCCGGATCATCCCCAGCCAGAAGGAAAAGGGCGAGCAGTTCACCAGGAAGACGCGCAGCCCGTGAGCCCGGTTCGCGGCGGGCAGCGGCGCGGTGACGGCGTCCGCCGTGCGCTGGCCGGTGGTGACGGCGCGCGCGTGCCGGACCCGCGCGGTCGGCACGGAGAGGACGATCCCGCCGGCCGCGTTGGCGCGCCAGCCGAAGTCGAGATCCTCGCGCAGCAAGGGGAAACCGGGGTCGAAGCCGCCGAGGTCGTCCCACGCGTCGCGGCGCACGAGCGAGCCCGCGCTGGGCACGGCGAGCACCTCGGCCGGCTCCTCGCCGAGCGCGGCGACCTGCTGGCGGTGCCCGGAGGCGTCGGTGGACAGACCGGCTTCGACGATCAGCCGCGGGTCCGTCCAGTCGAGCCCGAGGGCGCCGAGCACGGTCGCCGACGGCGTTTTCGTGGCGACGCGCAGGAGTTCGTCGAGGCAGTCGGGCTCGGGCGCGCAGTCGTCGTGCAGCAGCCACAGCCACGATCCGGGGTCGCCCCAGCGTTCGGTGGCGTGCCCGACGGCTTCGGCGACCGCGGCCGCGAAGCCGGTGTCGCTCGAAAGTGTGATGACACCGGAGAGCACGGGAGAAGAATCCGAGCCGGGGTCGTCCGCCGCTTCGGCGAGCAGCCGCGCGGTCGCGTCCGTGGAGCCGGTGTCGACGGCCAGCACGTGCCGCGGCCGGACGGTGCTGCGGCGCAACGAAGAAAGCGCCAGCGGCAGCCAGTTTTCGCCGTTGTGACAGACCACAATGGCCAGAACGGGCGCGGTGCGCAGGGCGGGCGGCGCGGCGGTGCGGGGCAACGAACGCTCCAGATCAGGCGGCGGGTCGGTGCGGCCACCCTACGGCCCCGGCCCGTCACCCGGTGGTGAACCCACGCCGGGCGTTCACCACGTGGAATCACCGGTGACGCGACGCATCACCGGTGACTCCCCCTCAAACGACGCGTTTCTTCAGCTTCCGGCGCTCCCGCTCGGACAGACCGCCCCAGATGCCGAAGCGTTCGTCCTTGGCCAGCGCGTACTCAAGGCACTCGTCCTTGACCTCGCAGCCCAGGCAGATCCGCTTGGCTTCGCGGGTGGAGCCGCCCTTCTCGGGGAAGAACGCCTCCGGGTCCGTCTGCGCGCACAGGGCGCGTTCCTGCCAATCCTGCTCTTCTTCGGTGGCATCGATGAGCTCGGTGAGATCTCCCAGAGCCTGCTCCGGGATCTCGCCCCAACTCATGACGTGCCCCCATTCCTTACCATCGGCTTCCAACCGCACGTCCGCCTCCTCGCTCCCTAGCACTCCCCAGGCTGGCGGTGGTGAAACGACACTCGCCGCCCCCTCTGGCGGCGAATGACATCACTGTGATTACACCCGTGTAGTGCGGTCAGGTCAAGCGGAGTAGCGAGTTCGGGGGACGTCGGAGCCCGATCGCGCAAGGGGACACGCCGGTAACTTCACACCGGGCATACGGAAGACTGGGAGTCGTGCAGAAGTCAGCAGTGCGCCCCAGCCCGGTCTTCCTCGGCATCCTCGCGCTCACCGTCGCCGGTGGGGCGATGGCCGCGTTCGGTGACATCAACACCGTTTTCGTCCGCGACCGCGACCCGCTGCTCATCGCCGGCGTCGTGATCTTCGTCGCCGCCGGCTGGGTGGCGTCGCTGTCGCTGCACGAGTTCGGCCACGCGATGGTCGCCTACCGCGGCGGCGACTACAGCGTCGCCCACAAGGGTTACCTGACCCTGGACGTGCGGAAGTACACCGATCCGGTCCTGTCGATCGTCCTGCCGTTGATCTTCCTCATCATCGGCGGCATCCCGCTCCCGGGCGGCGCGGTCTGGATCAACCGCGGCGCGCTGCGCTCCCGGGGGACGTCGTCCTGGGTTTCACTGGCGGGTCCGCTGAGCAATCTCGCGGTCGGCGCGGCGCTGGCGCTGGTGGTCGCGCTGGTCCCGATGGCGGGCGGCCTCGTGATCGCGATGTCCTACCTGGCGCTGCTGCAGATCGTGACCTTCATCCTCAACATCCTCCCGATCCCCGGCCTCGACGGCTGGGGCGCGATCGAGCCGTACCTGCCCCCGCGGGCCCGCGAAATCGGCGCGCAGGTCCGCCCGTGGGCGCCGATCATCCTGTTCGCCGTCCTGTGGTTCATCAAGCCGGCGAACGCGCTCCTGTGGAACGCCTCGTACTCGATCTTCGGCGCCTTCGGGGGCTATGTGGACGGTGCGCAGATCGGGTTCAGCGTCTTCCAGTTCTGGAACTGAGGTTTGGCGGGGGCGCCGCGCGGGAATCAGGTGCGGTGCTCCGTCAGCCAGACGTGCGCGCGTTTCCAGACCACCCGCAGGCCCGACCGCTCACCCAGGTAGTCCCCCGCGGCACCGACGACCGGCAACATGCCGATCGCACGGTGCAGGAAGTTGCCGCGCGGCCGCTTCTCCAGTTCCCCCGTGATGCCGAGCAGTCCGCGGCCGAGCCGCCACAGCGTGCGACCGGCGGCCTTGATCGTCGCTTTGCCGTGCTTCTTTTCCGACGCCGTCAGATCCTCGGTCAGCCTCGCGGCTTCGTCCGCCTCCGCGGCTTCGTCGTGCTCCGCGTGCTTACCCGCCGCGAGGTCCGCGTCGATGTCCCGCTCGAAGAGCACCCACGCGATCAGGCGCACGCGCGTGCCGACGTCCGTGACGCCGTACTCGCCCGCGATCGCGCACAGCAGCAGCCCCTGCGACGCCGAACCCAGCGCGTCCTGCACCGGGAGGCGGTCGGCGAGGGCGCCGCCCAGGCCCGGGATCGACGTCAGCACCGCCGTGAAGCGGCCGACGCGGTTCATCCACCAGCTGGACCGGTCGTAGCCCGTCATCCGGGCCCACGCCGCCGTGCCGGGGACCTTCACCGACGTGACGCCGTGGATCAGCTTCGCCTTCAGGCCGGACTCGACCTCGGCCAGGTCGTCCGCCGCGCGGGCCTGCAGGCCGAACGGGTCGGACTCGCGCAGCGCGTCCAGCATCGGCCCGCACGCGCGCACGAACGGCCGCAGCACCGCCACGACCTGCCGGTCGGAAATCGCCTCAGCCACGTCCCGCTCCCCTTCCCACCGCACGGCCCAGCCCGCCGCCGAGCACCAGTGCGCCCGGCAGCGCGCTCGCGCCGAGCAACAGCAGGGCCCGCCAGTCCTGGATCAGCACCAGATCACCGCCCGGACCCAGCATGCCGACCCCGAACACGACGAGCACCCACACGGCGAGGGGTACCCACGAAAGAGCGGGCCGCACCAGCTTCGCGGTGGTCGACACCAGCCACGGCGTCGTCACCGCGCCGACCAGCACCGTCACCGGCAGCGGCACGACCCCGATGCGCAACGGCAGGAAGAACAGCTCGACGATCGCCAGCAGCACCGTGTCGAAGACGAGCACCAGCAGGAGCAGCCGCTGCTCCCAGGTCAGCGGTTCCACGGTCACAGTCCGCCGAACAGGTCGTCCGCCGCGCCCTCGGCGGGACCGTGCGCCAGTACGTAGTAGTCCTCGGGCGCGATCGGCTGGGCGACTTCGTTCGTGAGCGCGAAGTACGGAACGGGCCCCTCGACGACCGCCAGCTGCGTCGCGTGCGCGCGCAGGGCGGCCACCTTCGCGGGGACGTGCGCGGCGACGTCGAGCACGGTCGTGATCTCTTCGTCCGGGGTCGTCGGCAGCTCTTCGTCGGCGGGGACGCCGTATTCGGGCGAGCCCGCACGCAGCGCGTTCAACCCGGTGCGCACCGCGTTCCTCGACGCCACCGTGTGGAACACGCGCGCCACCGATGCCGCCCGTGGCACCGCGGCCATCGTGATCTCGTGGGCGCGGATGTGGTCGGGGTGGCCGTAGCCGCCGAAGGCGTCGTAGGTGACGACGACCTGGGGCCGCACCTCGTCGAGGATCTCCGCCAGCTGCGCGGCCTGCTCTTCGGCGCTGCCGCCGGTGAACGCGCGCGGGTGCGCCGCCGACGGCGTGCCCGCCATGCCCGAATCGCGCCACCGGCCGATCCCGCCGAGGTAACGGTGCCGGGCCACCCCCAGCGCGGCGCACGCGGCCTTCAGTTCGCTGACGCGGTAGCCGCCCAGCTGGTCGGCGGCCCAGGCGCCCAGCCCGGACAGCTCCGCCAGGCCCGGCATGATCTCGCCTTCCTCACCCAGCGTGCAGGTCACCACGGTCACCTCGGCGCCTTCGGCGGCGTATCGTGCGATCGTGGCGCCGGTGGTGATGCTCTCGTCGTCGGGATGGGCGTGGACGAGCAGCAGCCTGCGCGGTACCGGGGAGATCACGGGTTGAGCGTAATTCCCGTGCTCCGACCTTCGTCGGGGACACCCTCGGTTATCCTCGCGCGAGTCGCGACCGCCGCGTCGCGATCGTCTGTACCCCCACGAAGGGCATCTTGGTGAGCACTGAAGCAACTTCGGCGGACGTCGCCGGCGTGTCCGGATCCGTTCTGTCGATCTCCGACCTCAGCGTGTCGTTCCAGACCGAGGACGGCGTCGTGAATGCCGTCAAGGGCATCGGGTTCGACGTGCAGCCCGGCGAGATCGTCGCCGTGGTCGGGGAGTCCGGGTCCGGCAAGTCCGTCACGTCGATGTCGGTGCTGGGCCTGCTGCCGAAGACCAGCCGGATCGCCGGCGAGCTGCGCCTCGGCGAGCGCAACCTGGCGGACCTCAAAGAGAAGGACATGCAGAAGATCCGCGGCAACCAGGTCGCGATGATCTTCCAGGAGCCGATGACCGCGCTGAACCCGGTCTACACGGTCGGCTGGCAGCTGCGTGAGTCCCTCCGCTCGCACCTCGACATCTCCAAGGCCGCCGCCGACCAGCGCGCGATCGAGCTGCTCGAGATGGTCGGCATCCCGAACCCGCCGCTGCGGTTCAAGCAGTACCCGCACCAGCTGTCGGGCGGCCTGCGCCAGCGCGTCGTCATCGCCATGGCGATCTCGTGCGACCCGAAGGTCATCATCGCCGACGAGCCGACCACGGCGCTCGACGTCACGGTCCAGGCCGAGATCCTCGGCCTGCTGCGCAAGCTGCGCGACACGCTCGACACCGCGATCGTGCTGATCACCCACGACATGGGCGTCGTCGCCGACATGGCCGACCGCGTCATCGTCATGTACCAGGGCGAGATCGTCGAAGAGGCGCCGGTGCGCGAGCTGTTCGCGTCGCCGAAGGAGGACTACACCCGGCGGCTGCTGGCCGCGGTGCCGGTGCTCGGCCAGCGCCCCGAAGGCCGCCGCCTGCTCGACGACACCGGGATCGCCTCCGACAGCACCGAGGCCGCCAAGATCGCCGAGGAGATCCGGCTCGCCGACGCCGAGCTGGAGGCCGTGATCGAGGAGGCCGCGCCGGCCCTCGAGATCAAGAACCTGGTGCTCGAGTACCCGGGCCGCCGCGGCCAGGCCAAGAACCGCGCGGTGGACGACGTCTCGCTGACCATCGCCAAGGGCGAGATCGTCGGCCTGGTGGGCGAGTCCGGTTCGGGCAAGTCGACCGTCGGCCGCTGTGCCGTGGGCCTGCTGCGCGCGACCCAGGGCACGATCGCGATCGCGGGCAAGGACATCACGACGATGTCGGCGAAGGAGATCCGCCCGCTTCGCCGGTTCTTCTCGATCGTGTTCCAGGACCCGGCGTCCACGCTGGACCCGAAGATGACGATCGGCGAGTCGATCGCCGAGCCGATGGTGCTGCACAAGGTGCTCTCCGGCAAGGAGCTGTCGGCGCGGGTGCGTTCGCTGCTCGACAAGGTCGAGCTGGGCGGCCACTACATGAACCGCTACCCGCACGAGCTCTCCGGCGGCCAGCGCCAGCGCGTGGCCATCGCCCGCGCGCTCTCGCTCGACCCGGCTCTGCTCATCGCGGACGAGCCGACGTCGGCGCTGGACGTGTCGGTGCAGGCCCGCGTGCTGGACCTGTTCCTCGACCTGCAGCAGTCGCTGCAGTTCGCGTGCCTGTTCATCAGCCACGACCTCGCGGTGGTCGACCTCCTGGCCGACCGCGTCGCGGTGATGCAGCACGGCAAGCTGGTCGAGGTCGGCACGCGCGACCAGGTGCTCCACTCGCCGCAGCAGGACTACACGAGGCGCCTGCTGTCGGCGGCCCCGGTCGCGGACCCGGTCCTGCAGGCCGAGCGCCGCGCGGCCTGGGAGGCCGGCAAGCTGGCTCCCGTGGCCGACTGACGCTCTGAGCACACTGAAGGCCGCCGCCCGGGCTGGGCGGCGGCCTTCCCTGCGTTACGAGGCGGTGGGCGGGGCTCGCGTGCGAGAATCGGTCCATGTCGACCACGCGAAAGGGCCATGGCGCGTAGATCGCCGGCCCGGGTCCGCGCGGACCCCCCTCGCGGCACCACCGGCGAGCCCGTCCCCACGCTCGGCGGTCTCTCACCGAGGGGCTTGGCGTGCCTCGTCCGCCTCGAACGCACCCGGCTGTGGCCCGGCGCCGCGGCCGAGGCGCTCCGGGCGTGGGAGGGGTTCGTGCGCGACCCGATCCACCGGCTGTGGGATCCGGAGTCCGGGTGCGGCGTCTTGCGGTGCTGCCCCGATCCGCACGAGGTGCGCCACGTCCTGGACCTCGTCGCCCACGCCCTGCCGGCCGGCGACGCCCGGACCTTCCGCAACCGCCTCGCCGCTCTCGCCGAGCTGTGGTGAGCCGGGCTCAGCCCACGCGGATCCGGGGGTCCAGGATGCCGTACAGCAGGTCCGCCAGCAGGTTCGCCACGATGACGCTCGCCGCGATCACCACCAGCCAGCCCATCAGGACCTGCGGGTCGTTCTTGTTGACCGCCTCCACCAGCAGCGTGCCCATGCCGTGCCAGTTGAAGACCGTCTCGGTGATGATCGCGCCCGTCACCGTGGCGCCGAAGTTGACCGAAAACAGCGTCATCACCGGGATCAGGGCGTTGCGGAACGCGTGGCGCCAGATCACGCGGCTGTTCGAGACGCCCTTGGCGCGCGCTGTGCGGACGTAGTCCGCGCCCAGGACCTCCAGCATCGACGCGCGCTGGAACCGGCTGTACGCGGCGAACGTGATGGCCATGATGGACAGCGTCGGCAGCAGGAACGCGCCGACGTACTTCGCGAGCGCGTCGCCCACCCCGGTCGCGGACAGGCTCTCCGGGCTCGTCGTGCGCAGCCAGGGGTCACCGAGGACGTCGGCGAGGCCGAGGTCGCGGACCCAGACGTTGGCGCGGATCGCGTAGCCCTTGAGGACGATCGCCACGCAGAAGATGGGCATCGAGAACATCAGGAACGCCAGCGTCGTCGCCGCGTAGTCCCAGAGCGAGTACTGCTTGACCGCGGCCAGGACGCCGACCAGCACGCCGAAGAAGAGCGCCAGCACGGACGCCGTCAGGACCAGCTCCAACGTCACGTTGAACGCCGCCATCACCTTCGGCGCCACCGGCGTGAACGCGTTGCCCTGGGCGATCGAGATGCCCCAGTCGCCGGTCAGGAAGTGGCCGAGCCAGGTGAAGTAGCGGGCGACCACGCTCTGGTCGAGACCGAGCTTGTGCTCGGTGTCGGCGATCGCCGACGCGCTGATGCCCGGCTTGCTGCGGAGTTCGCCGAGCGGGTCGCCGGTGTTGGCCACCATGACGAAGCAGAGGAACGTGCCGACCAGCAGGACCGGGACGGAGATGGCCAGCCGTCTGAGCACGTAGAGCACAAGGTTCATCCGAAACCCCCAGGTCCGGCGATCCCGCGGCGAGAACGAGCGCGGGGGTGACCGGAACCCCGGTCACCCCCGCGTCGTGCGTTCAGGCCTTCATTCTCCGCTGGCGCGGGTCGAAGGCGTCGCGAAGACCGTCACCGATGAAGTTGATCGTCAGTGAAATCAGCACGAGCACGATGAACGGCCCAAAGAACAGCGCCGGCCGCGTCTGCAGCTGGGCGTAGTTCTCCAGGATGACGCGGCCCAGCGAAGTGTCGGGCAGCTGGACACCGAGGCCGATGAACGACAGCGCGGCTTCCGCCAGCACGGCCTGCGCGACGGCGAGGGTCGCGTTGACCGTGATGCTGCCGACCATGTTCGGCACCAGGTGCTTGAAGATGATCCGGGAAATGCCGGCCCCCGAAGCGCGCGCCGCGTCGACGAACTCGCGCTGGGACAGCGACATCGCTTCGGCCCGGGTGATCCGGGCGATCGGCATCCACGCGAACGCGGACAGCACCAGCGCGACGATGTACCAGGTACCGCCGCCGAACACCTTGGCGAGAATGGCCGCCGCGGCGATCTGCGGGATGATCAGGAACAGGTCCGTCACCCGTGAGATCGCCGAGTCGGTGAACCCGCGCAGGTAACCGGCGACCGCGCCGAACACCACGCCGATCACGGTCGCGAGGATCGACACGGTGAGCGCGATCAGCAGCGAGTACTGCGTCCCGCGCAGCACCTGCGACACCATGTCCTTGCCGACCTGGGTCGTGCCGAGCGGGAAGTCGCCGCTGGGCTTGGCGAAGGACGGGAACGAGCTGTCCTGGTAGCCGTGCTTCCAGAAGATCGGCATGACGATGCTGATCAGCACGATCAGGACCAGCACCGCCGTCGACGCCATCGCCAGCTTGTGGTGCAGGAACTTCCGCAGGACCAGCTTGCCCTGGCTCCGCGGTTCCGGGAGCGCGTCCGGCGGGAGCGTGCCGTCGGCGGTCGCTTTTTCGGTCGCGAGAAGAGAGTTCAAGTCAGCCAACGCGAATCCTCGGGTCCAGGATGCCGTACATCAGGTCGGCGATCAGGTTGGCGATGATCACGAGGGAGGCGATCACCACGAGCCAGCCCATCATGACCTGGGTGTCGTTCTTCGTGACCGCTTCGACCAGCAACGTGCCCATGCCGTGCCAGTTGAAGACCGTCTCGGTGATGATGGCGCCGGCCAGGACCGAGCCGAAGTTCACCGAGAACAGCGTCGTCACGGGGATCAGGGCGTTGCGGAACGCGTGCCGGAAGATGACCCGCCCGTTGGGGAGGCCCTTGGCGCGCGCGGTGCGCACGTAGTCCGAGCCCATGACCTCGAGCATCGAGGCGCGCTGGAACCGGCTGTACGCGGCGAAGCTGATCGCCATGATCGACAGCGTCGGCAGCAGGTACGCGCCGATCGTGCTGGTTATGAAGTCCCCGACGCCGTCGGTCCGCAGCTGCTCCGGGCTGGTCGTGCGCAGCCACGGGTTGCCGAGGACGTCGGACAGGCCCAGGTCGCGGACCCAGCCGTTGATCTCGATCGCGTAGCGCTTCAGCACGATCGCGATGCAGAAGATCGGCATCGAGAAGAGCAGGAAGGCGAGGGTGGTCGCGATGTAGTCGATGATCGAGTACTGCTTCACCGCCGCCAGGACGCCGACGATGATGCCGATGATCAGCGCGAGGATCTCGGCGCCGACGACCAGCTTGAACGTGACGCCGAGCGCGGCCATCACCTTCGGGGCCACCGGCGCGAGGGCGTTGCCCTGCGCGATGGAGATGCCCCAGTTGCCGGTCAGGAAGTCACCGAGCCACGTGAAGTAACGGGGGATGATGCCCTGGTCGAGACCGAGCTTGGTGGCCGTGGCGGCCAGCGCTTCCTTGCTGATCTGCGGGTTCTGGCGCAGCTCGCCCAGCGGGTCGCCGGTGCCGGCGACCATGACGAAACACAGGAAAGTCCCGACCAGGAGGACGGGAATCGATATCGCCAGACGGCGAAAGATGTAGATCACCAGGTTCAACGAACTGCTCCTCATCCGGGCCTGGTCGTCAGAAGTGCGCTGGACCGCTACCCGGTTGTCTACCGTAGTGGCGGTAACCCTACGGTCAACAGCTACTTCCGGTGGGTACCGGGGCCCGGCTCGTGGCCGGACCCCGGTACCTCCCAGGTCATCTGGAGCGAGGGGAAAGAAGAGGCGGGACGAGCCCTACTTCTTCTGCTCCCACTCGCCGACGTTCCACAGCACACCGTCGTACGACTGCATGTAGACGCGGTCGATGCCCTTGAACGCCCACATGCTCGGCGTCTGGAACAGCGGCAGGGTCGCGTAGTCGTCGGCGATGGCCTTGTCGGCCTCCTGGTACTTCTGCACCTTGACCTGCTCGTCGGTCGCCTTCACCGCGGCGTTGTAGGCGTCGTCGATCTTCGGGTCGCACAGCGACTGGTAGTTCTGCTCGCCACCCTTGTCCGGGCAGACGTAGATCGACTTCGACTCCGCCTTGAACGGCTGGGCCGACCAGCCGAACAGCGCGACGTCGTAGTCACCGGTCGAGACGCGGCCACCCTTGAGGAAGTTGGCGTCGGTCTCGTCCTTGACCTCGATGCCGGCCGCCTTGGCCTGCGAGATGATGATCTCGACGGTCTGGCTGCGGCGCGCGTTCTGGTTGTGCGTGATCTTGAACGAAGCGCGCACACCGTTCTTGGCGAAGATGCCGTCGCCGCCCTTGACCCAGCCGGCGTCAGTCAGCGTCTTGGCCGCCGCGTCGGCGCCCAGGCCCGCCTTGCTGCTGTACAGGTCGGTGTAGCCCTCTTCACCCTGGAAGAAGACGACGCTGTTCAGCGGCTCCGCGTCCGCCTGGACCTCCTTGAGCAGCTTGTCCGTGATCTCCTTGCGGTTGACCGACTCGAGGAACGCCTTGCGGAGGTCCTTGTCGGCGAACATGCGCTTGAAGTTCAGGTCGAGGTGCTCGTAGGTCAGCTGCGAGGCCGAACCGTAGGTCACGCCCTGCGCCGCGAGGCCCTTCATCGTCTGGGCCGCGGTGGCGTCCGGCTGGGTCGACGCCGCGACGTCGATCTCACCGTTCTGCAGCGCGGTCGCCATCGCCTTGGTGTCTTCCATGGCCCTGATGACGATCTTCGACGGGCCACCCTTGCCGCCGACCCAGGTCGGGTTCTTCTCGAGGGTGACGGCCTTCTGGTTGGCGTCGAACGCGGTGATCTTGTACGGGCCCGACGACGGCATGATGTCCGCCTTGAAGCCCTTCCACTCGTTCGACCAGAAGTCACCGGCGGCCTTGATCTGCGCCGGGTCGCCGGTCGGGGCCAGCTTCGTGATGTCCGCGATGCCGGTCTTGGCCTCGAGGATGTGCGCGGGCATGATCGCCGGCGCGTTGAAGAGGCCCTTGTAGTCGAGGTAGGGCTCGCTGTAGTCGGTGACGAAGGTCAGGTTGTCCTTGCACGTCGCCGTCTTGATCAGCGAGTACCCGGTGGTCGAGGCCGAGTTGAACGGGTTCTTGCCGTCCGGGCCCTTCGCCAGGCCGCTCTGCGACAGCCACGCCAGGTACAGGTCCTTGCAGTCGTACGCCTGCCCGTCCGACCACTTGACGTTCGGCTTGATCTTGTAGGTGACCTGCTGCGGGTCCTTCGTCGTGACGTCCCACGACTCGAAGACGTCGTTGTTCAGCAGCACCTTGTTGTTGCCGTCGAGCTTCAACGTACCGGAGAGCACCGCGGTCAGGACGTAGTTGTTGTACGAGCTGTTGGTGTCCGGGGTCTGGTTGTTGTACCCCGAGTACCCGTCGTCGATACCGATCGTGACCGTGCCGTCGTACCCCGGGGTGTCCGCGAGCTTGAACAGGTCACCGGTCTCGGCCTTGCCGGCAGCCATCGACTTGACGTCGGTCGACGATCCGTTCTGATCGGTGCTGCCCGAACCCGAATCACCACCGCTGCAGGCGCTCAGCAGCAGCGAAGCGCCGGCGACGAGCGACAAAGCGGAGACTGCTTTGGATCTCCTCATGAAGTGTGCCCTCCTAGCACTGAGCCCTTGAATATCGGGACAAGGGCCCACACCGCTCCGGTTTGGATGGGCCGGAGCCTACGACACGCCAAGCGACACTCAACTGGCGCACTGCGGGTGCACGCTAGAAAGGAAAAGCACCGACAGTCACCAGTTCAGGGTCGATCGTGACCAAAGGGTGACTTCCAGTGGACATCCAGAAATACGACGGTTACCTCACGGATTCAAAGTCACCCACTCGAAGGCGTCCGTAAAGATCACCCGGTAGTACTGAATGCGTAGTCGAGCGATTACTTCGGGCCGCGAGTCCAGTTCACCGCGGACCCGAACGGGCCCACCATGGGGGGACCCGGCGTGACGCCCGAGATGCCGGATCCGATCGCCAGGGTGTCAGCCAATTGGAACAGCGGAAGTACCACGTTCTGGCGCCAAAGTTCAGGCTCAAGGGTGGTCAGCGCCTCGGTGATCGGCGTCGAGCCGGACAGCGCCGCGTCGATCGAGGGCTGCAGCGCCGGGTCGCAGAAGCCCGCCGAATTGCCCGGAACGACGGGTTTGGCCGGGTCCGTTCCGGTGGCCGTCTGCTCGAGGCGGCAGCCGAAGTTCGAGGCGAGCACCGAGGCCGGGTCGCCGCCGACCGCCTGCGGCACGACCGCGATGTCGATCCCGACGTTGCCGGCCGAGTCGCCGGTCGGCTGCTGGACGCCGTCGACGACCGGCATCGCGAGCAGGCCGCCGAACAGGTCGCGCGGCTGCGGGGTGATCGCGTTGACCTCGATGCCCTGCGCGACGAGCTGGGCGGTGAGCTCCTTGGCGATCGACGCGTACGGCTCCTGGGTGCCCGGCGAGGCGATCACGAGCGAGAGCGCCTTGCCGTTCTTGCGCCAGGTGCCCGCGGTCTTGGCGTAGCCGGCCGCCTTCAGCGACTCCTCGGCCTTGGCGACGTCGGGGGCGGTCGGCGGGCCGGGCGGGATGGTCGCCGCGTACCCGGCCTCCGAAGGCGCCTTGACCTGGGCGTCGGCGTGCAGCGCCGACGACGGGCCGCCGGCCACGCCTTCGGTGATCAGCTTGGTCCGGTCGACGAACGCGGCGACCCCGGCGCGGACCTGGGCGTCCTGCAGGGTGGCGCTGACCGGGCGCAGCAGCACGCCGGCCACCACCGGCCGGGCGACCGTGTGCAGCCGCACGGCCGAGCCCAGCTCGCCGAGCCGCTTGAGCTCGTCGCCGGTGGTCCTGGCCAGCGCGAACTGGTCGTTGCCGCTCTGCAGCGCGGCCAGCAGGGTGTTCTGGTCCGACCGGCGCAGCACGATCCGGTCGATCGCCGCGGGCTTCTCCCAGTAGCGCTCGTTGCGCTCGAGGATGACCTCGCCGCGGGCGGTGTCGATGCTCTTGATCGAGAACGGGCCGGCGACGGCCGGGAAGTTCGCCGCGAGGGCCCCGCGCCAGCCGTCGGGGGCGTCCTTGAGCAGGTGGGCGGGCAGCAGGCCGGAGAACAGCGCCTGCCAGCCGGGGTACGGCTTGGCGAAGGTGACCTCGACGCGCTTGCCGCCCTCGCGGGACTGCAGGTCGGAGATCTGGCGGTAGCCGGCGGGTTCGAGCACGCCGGGCTGGTCGCGCATCTGGGTGCGCAGGTAGTCGAAGTCCTCGGCGGCGATGGGCGCGCCGTCGGACCAGGACGCGTCCGGCCGGATCTCGTAGGCGACCACGAACGGCTGCTGCGAGACCACCTGGGCGGACTTCATGAGGTTCTTGTCGAGCTGGCTGCTGCCGTCGTCCTTCTGCCGGAACACCGAGGGCAGCAGCAGCTGCGAGAGCGCCGAGGTCACCTGGGACGAGTCCGCGAGGTTGTGCGGGTTGTACCCGCCGAGCACGTCGTCGACGCCGACGACGATCTGCGACGGGGTCTTGCCGGTGGTCGACACCGGTGCGACCGACGAGGACACCACCGGGGGTGGCGGGGTGTTCGAGCACGAGGTGAGCAGCACGGCCGCCAGTGCCAGTACCGGCACCGCCTTGCGATTCACCCGCACGCCCCGTTCCTCCCAGATTCCGCCGATCGGGTCAGCCATGCTCCCACGCCCGCCTTCGCGGCCGGAACCGAGATTCCCATACCCGGATCGGCCGGGCTCACCGCCCCAAGGTGGGCGCTCTGGAAAAGACGCGCGAACCACCGTCCGGGTTCCCGGACCGTTCCGGAACGGCGGAACACGCGCGAACGCCACCCACCGCCCTATAAAGATATAAGGAGAAGGCAACCGCATTTCGTGACAACCCGTTCGCCGCCTTTGCACCGGGGGTAGCTGGAGAAGGGACGAAAAAGCCTCCCGGCGGCTCGCACCGGGAGGCTTTTCGGGGTCTCGAAACGGTCAGCCGTTGTCGCGGCTCTTCGCGCGCGAACGCTCCTTCGCGCGGGTGTTGACGTCCAGGGTGACCTTGCGGACCCGCACGACCTCCGGCGCGACCTCGACGCACTCGTCGACGGAGCAGAACTCCAGCGCCTCTTCCAGGCCCATCTTGCGCGGACGGGCCAGCGTCTCCATCACGTCGGCGGAGGACTGACGCATGTTGGTCAGCTTCTTCTCCTTGGTGATGTTGATGTCGAGGTCCTCGAAGCGCGGGTTCTCGCCCACGACCATGCCCTCGTACACCTCGGCGCCCGGCTCGACGAAGAAGGTGCCGCGATCGGCCAGCTGGATCATCGCGTACGCGGTGACCGGGCCGGTGCGGTCGGCGACCAAGGACCCGCTGTGACGGGTGCGGATCTCGCCCGCCCACGGGAAGTAGCCCTCGAACACGTGGTTCGCGATGCCGGTGCCGCGGGTCTCGGTGAGGAAGTCGGTGCGGAAGCTGATCAGGCCGCGCGACGGGAGCACGTACTCCAGCTTGATCCGGCCGGTGCCGTTGCCGCTCATGTCCTCCATGCGGCCCTTGCGGGCGGCCAGGAGCTGGGTGATCGCGCCGAGGTGCTCTTCCGGCGAGTCGATGTAGAGGCGCTCGAACGGCTCGTGCAGCTTGCCGTCGATCGTGCGCAGGACCACCTGCGGCTTGCCGACGGTCAGCTCGAAGCCCTCGCGCCGCATCTGCTCGACGAGGATGGCCAGCGCCAGCTCGCCACGGCCCTGGACCTCCCAGGTGTCGGGGCGCTCGGTCGGCAGCACGCGGATGCTGACGTTACCGATCAGCTCCTGGTCGAGGCGGGCCTTGACCAGCCGCGCGGTGACCTTGTCGCCGCCGTTGCGCCCGGCCAGCGGCGAGGTGTTGACGCCGATGGTCATCGAGATCGCGGGCTCGTCGACGGTGATCCGGGGCAGCGCCACCGGGTTCTCGGAGTCGGCGAGGGTGTCGCCGATGGTGATGTCCGGGATGCCCGCGATGGCGACCAGCTCGCCGGCGCTGGCCTCGGTCGCCGGGACGCGGGTGAGCGCCTCGGTGACCAGCAGCTCCGAGATCCGGACGTTCTGGACGTTGCCGTCTTCGCGCATCCAGGCCACCGTCTGGCCCTTGCGCAGCTTGCCGGCGTGGATGCGGATCAGCGCGATGCGGCCGAGGAAGTTGGACGCGTCGAGGTTGGTGACCAGCGCCTGCAGCGGCGCGTCGAGGTCGGCGGCGGGCGGCGGCACGTGCCGGAGCAGCGTGTCGAACAGCGGGTCGAGGTTCTCGCTCTCGGGGATCTCGCCGTCGGCGGGCTGCTCCAGGCTCGCCTTGCCGGCGCGCGCGGAGGCGTAGACGACCGGCAGGTCGAGGATCGCGTCGTGGTCGGCGTCCTCGATGTCGCTGGCCAGCTCGAGCAGCAGGTCGTGGGTCTCCTCGACAACCTCGGAGATCCGGGCGTCCGGCCGGTCGGTCTTGTTGACCAGCAGGATCACCGGGAGGCGGGCCTCGAGGGTCTTGCGGAGCACGAATCGGGTCTGCGGCAGCGGACCCTCGGAGGCGTCGACCAGCAGGACGACGCCGTCGACCATGGCCAGGCCGCGCTCGACCTCGCCGCCGAAGTCGGCGTGGCCAGGGGTGTCGATGACGTTGATGGTCACCGAGCCCTCGGGCGTCTGGCGGTGGATCGAGGTGTTCTTCGCGAGGATCGTGATGCCCTTTTCGCGCTCGAGCTCCCCCGAGTCCATCACGCGGTCGACGAGCTCGGCCCGCTCGGCGAAGGCGCCGGACTGGCGCAGCATCGCGTCCACGAGCGTGGTCTTGCCGTGGTCGACGTGGGCGACGATCGCGACGTTGCGCAGGTCGGGCCGGGTCTTACCGGTCGGCCGGCCGGTTTCGACGGTAGCGCTGGCTGCGGGCACGCGAAGACTCCTGAACTTCAAAGGTGTGGGTGGCCGCGCAAGCCGTCAGGCATCCCGTGACCGGCTCTGGTCACACGCGGACCTCACCAAGGATACCTTCCACGCGTTTGTGAGCAGCCCCACGCCCCCAGATCGGTTAGCCTCACCTAACGTGGAGGCCCGGTGACCTCGCCGATCCGGAAGGTGCGTGCGCGTGGGCAAGAAGCAGCCGGACGACCCCAGGAAGGTCGTGCGCAAGCTGATGAAGGCCGGCAAGGTCAAGAAGAAGTGCTGCCGGTCGAAGCCGCGCTGCAAGAAGTGCCCGGTATTGGCTCTGAAGAAGGCGAAGCAGGACCTGGCCGCCTAGTGCGGTACCGCTTCGTTGAGCAAGCGCAGCTCCGGAGCGGTCTTGGTCGGCGAGAACTCGATGACCTCGTACTGCGCGAGGTGCTGCACGCAGAACGGGTCGGACGCCAGGATGGCGTCGAGCTTCCCGCGGTTCAGCGGACGCGTGATGATCACACCGCCGACGCGCGGGTTCCGCCGCCCGGACGCGAGGAAGTGGCCGTGTTCGTACTGCTTGTTCAGCCATTCCTGGTGGTCCGGGAGCGCGAGGTCGATCTGCTCGATCGGGGCCGTGTAGTTCAACAGGACGACATACATGGTTGGACGGTAGACCCGCAAGCCCCTTCGCGCCTATGCTCGCTGCATGCACGCGCAGACGTCCAGCTGGTGGCCGCCCTCGGCGGCCGTCTAGTCCTGCGCTGATCACCAGCGGCCGCCCCGGACGGGCGGCCTTTTTTCGTGCCTTCTCCGGGGTGGTCCCTCCCCGAAAGGAAAACACATGAGCAAGCTGTCCGGGATCACGCCGTCGGGTCACGTCCACCTCGGCAACTACCTCGGCGCGGTCCGCCGCTGGGCGCGTGAGGGCCGCGCGGACGACCTGTACTTCGTCGCCGACCTGCACGGCATGACGACCCCGCACAACCCGGCGAAACTCCGGTCACTGGCGAGGGAGCAGCTCGCCGTGCTGATCGCCGCCGGCATCGATCCCGAGCGGGTGTTCGTCCAGTCCGACCTGGCCCGCGAGCTGGGGGCGCTGACGTGGGTCCTGGAGTGCACCTGCAACTACGGCGAGGCCGCGCGGATGATCCAGTTCAAAGAAAAATCAGCGGCGCGCAGCGCCTCCGCTGAGGGTGGCGGCGGGGGCATGGATGGAAAGTCCAAGGGCCAGGCCGGGGTGCGGCTGTCGCTGCTGACCTACCCGGCGCTGATGGCCGCGGACATCCTGCTCCAGGGCGCGCACGAGGTCCCGGTCGGCGAGGACCAGCGGCAGCACGTCGAGCTGACGCGGGCACTGGCCAAGCGCTTCAACAGCACGTACGGCGAGGTCTTCACCATCCCGGAGGCGGTCCTCCCGCCGGCGGGCGCGCGGGTGAAGGACCTCACCGACCCGACGCGCAAGATGTCGAAGTCGACGCGCGACGCGGCCGGCGTCGTGTTCGCGCTGGACGAGCCGGACCAGGTCCGCCGCAAGATCCGCCGGGCGGTCACCGACGGCGGTTCGGTGCCGGTGCACGCCCCGGACACCCGGCCGGGGATGGCGAACCTGCTGGAGGTCCTGGCCGCCTGCCGGGGCGGCTCGCCGGCGGACCTGGCCGAGGAGTTCACGTCGTACGGCGCGGTGAAGGACGCCGTCGCCGACGCGGTGATCGAGGAGCTGCGACCCCTGCGTGAACGAGCGTTAACGCTGCTCGAAGACGTCGCGGAGCTGGACCGGGTCCGCAAGGCGGGTGCGGAACGGGCTCGGGAGCGGGGCTCCCACCGGCTCGACGCGGCGCTGCGGATGATCGGCGCTAACTGAGCAGCGCGCGCAGCTCCGGGAGCAGGATCCGGTCGGCGGGCAGCCAGTCGACGTCGTCGAGGTCGTCGGGCCCGAGCCAGCGCACGGCCCGGTGCTCGACGGCCCGCGGCTCCCCGCCGGGTGAAACGAGCGAAGCGGCGTAGATGCGCAGCACCTTCCCGCCCGGCAGCGGGACGTCCTCCCCGACGCGCGCGCCGACCTCGATCACGACGTCGAGCTCCTCGCTGCACTCCCGGGCGAGCGCGAAGGCGTCGGACTCGTCGGCTTCGACCCGGCCGCCCGGCAGCTCCCACTGTCCCGCGTGGTCGGCGGGCCAGGCGCGCTGCTGGGCGAGCAGCTTCCCGTCACGCACGAGGGCGGCACCCACGATCACACCGTTCACAGCCCCGGAATCTACCCGGAAGCCCCACTCCCGCTCGTGGCCGGTCGTGAGTGGGAAACAGGGTTCCAACCCTGTTCCTCACTCACGACCGGTAGCCGCGCGCCAGACCACCACGAACCGCGCTCCCCCGTCCGGGGACTCGCCCACCTGCACCCGGCCGCCCCGCCGCCGGACCGTCTCCGCCACCATCGCCAGCCCCAGCCCGGTGCCGCCGGACGAGCGGGCCCGGTCGTCGGCGATCCGGTAGAACCGGTCGAACACCTTCTCGCGGTGCTCCGGCGCGATGCCCGGGCCGTCGTCGTCGACGACCACCCGGACCGTCGAGCGGGACGCCAGCACCGACACCACGATCTCCCCGCGCGCGTAGCGGCAGGCGTTGCGCAGCAGGTTGTCCAGCACCAGCTCCACCTCGGCGTGCGCGGACGACGCCCACGCCTGCGCCACCGCCGTGTTCACCCGCGTCTCCGGTGCCTCCGCCGGCAGCCGGGCCACCGCAGAACGCACCTCGCTCACCAGCTCGACGGGCGCGGCGGGCGGTACCTCCCCCGCGTCCGACCGCGCCAGCGACAGCAGCCCGTCCAGCAGCGACGACAGCCGCTCGGCTTCGGTGAGGATGTCCGACAGCGTCTCCTGCGACAGCTCCGGATCCGGGTTCGTCACGGCGACCTCGGCCTGGACGCGGATCGACGCGACCGGCGAGCGCAGCTCGTGCGCCGCGTCGCCGGTGAACCGCCGGAGCCGCTCGGCGGCCTGCTCCTGCCGTTCCAGCAGCGCGTTGAACTCCTCCGCGAGCGCGCGCAGCTCGTCGTGGGAGTCCGGCAGCGCCAGCCGCGCGCCCGGCGGCAGCGCCCGCACCGAACCCCGCATGCGCGCGACCGGCCGCAGCGACAGGCGCACCACCAGCCACGTCGCGAAGCCCGCCACCAGCGCGCCGACCGACGCGACGACGACCAGCCACACCCCGCCGTAGTGCACCGCGGCCGAGAACCCGACCAGGCCCGCACCGGCCACGACCAGCCGTTGCGCCCCGTCCGGCGCGCTCACGACGGCGCCGAGGTACCGCGCGCCGTCGCGCTGGACCGGCTGGCCCGCCTTGAGCGTCGAGATGTCGTACACCGTAAGGCCGGTGGGTGTCCCGCCGTCCACCGGCGCGCCCGCGGTGTCCAGCACCCGCAGCGTCACCGGGGCCGCGCCGGACAGCGGCCGCCCGGCGCCCACCTCGGCGCCGGCCGGGCCGAGCGCGCTCGAGAGCTCGCGGTCGACCGAGCCGATGAGCAGCGGCGACAGGTTCGACGCGGCCAGCGCGGCCAGCCCGAGCAGGCAGACCAGGGTGATCGTCGCGGCCAGCAGGGTGATCCGCACTTGCAGGGACCGGCCCCGCCACCAGCCGATCACGGGGTGATGACCTCGTCGAGCTGCGCGTCCGAGGCCAGGTAACCGTGCCCGCGCACGGTCCGCAGCAGCGCGCCCGCGCCGACCGCGTCCAACTTACGTCGTACGTATCCGACGTAGACCTCGACGAGGTTGCGCGTCACGGCCTGCTCCTCACCCCAGACCGCGCGCAGCAGCTCGTCCTTCGTGACGACCGTGCCCGCGCGTCCGACGAGCACTTCCAGCAGCGCGAACTCGCGGGGGCTCAGCCCGACCTCCTCGTCGTTCCAGTGCACCTGCCGCAGCCCGCGGTCGACGGCCAGCGCGCCGAGCCGCAGCGTGCCGCGGCTCGCGTCCGGCCCCGCCCGGCGCAGCGTCGCGCGGACCTGCGCGACCAGCACCACGAAGGAGAACGGCTTGACGAGGTAGCCGTCGGCGCCGAGGTCGAGGCCGTCGGCCTGGTCGATCTCGCCGTCCTTGGCCGAGACCAGCAGCACCGGCGTCGTGACGCCGTCCTTGCGCAGCCGCTCCAGCACGCGGTAGCCGGACAGGCCCGGCAGCATGATGTCGAGCAGGATGACGTCGAAGGAGCCCGTGCTCGCCAGCTGCAGCCCGGTGGGCCCGTCCGCGGCGGTGACCACGTCCATGTCCTCCGCGCGCAACCCGCGTTGCAGCGCCTTCCGCACGCCCGGTTCGTCGTCGACCACCAGCACCCGAGGTTTCACGAGGTTCATCATGACCGGTTCGCGCAGGTCGTGCGGCGGCTCTCAGCACGATCTCAGCCGGGGAGGGAGAACCTTCAGGGGTATCTCAGCCTCGAGAGGGAAGCGTCGTGGCCAGGGAACCGGGCACACTCGGCCCGGGAACACCACAGGGAGAGACGCATGAAACCGAAGACGAAGGGCATCACCGCCGCGGTCGTCGGCACCGCGCTCGGTGCCGGCGGGCTCGCGTTCGTCGCGATGCCGGCCAGCGCCGACGACAAGCCGGCGCTGCCGCAGGTGAGCGCCGAGGAGCTGGTCCAGTCGGTGGTCAAGGCGAAGCCGGGCGCGTTCGACGGCACCGTGAAGGTGAGCAACGACCTGGGCCTGCCCGCGGTGGGGAACGCGGTGCCGGGCGCGTCGGCGCTGAACATGGACTCGGCGCACATCTTCAGCGACGGCGCCGGCAAGAGCCGCCTCGCGGTCACGCAGGGGGCCAGCCAGGAGACCGTGGTCCACGACGGCACGACCGTCTGGGACTACAGCTCCAAGACCAACACCGCGACCAAGGTGACCATCCCGGCCGACGTGGCCAAGCAGAAGGGCGCGGGCAGCGAGAAGACGCCCGACCCGGTCACGGCGTCCACCGAACTGCTGGCGAAGGTCCGCGAGAGCAGCACGGTGTCGGTCGACGGCACCGCGACCGTCGCCGACCGCCCCGCGTACGAGCTGGTCCTGACGCCGAAGCCGACCGAGCGGACGCTGCTGCGCGAGATCCGCGTCGCGGTCGACTCGCAGACGCGCATGCCGCTGCGGGTGTCGGTGCTGAGCAACGGCACGTCGACGCCGGCGCTCGAGGTCGCGTTCAGCGAGATCCGGTTCACGCAGCAGCCGGCCGACCTCTTCACCTTCACCCCGCCGAAGGGCGCGAAGGTGCAGGAGAAGACGCCGACGGTCGACCAGCAGCACAAGGACCTCGCCGAGCAGGCCAAGCAGGACGTCAAGGTCGTCGGCGACGGCTGGGACACCGTCGTCACCGGCAAGGTCCCGGCGGACGCGCTGAACGCGGCGCCGAAGGCCCAGGGCGAGCGCAAGGGTGCGCCGGCCGACCCGAAGGCACTGCTCGAGCGGTTCGCCAAGAAGGTCGACGGCGCCTGGGGCAGCGGCTACCTCGTCACCACGAAGGTCGGCAGCGCGGTCCTGACCGACGACGGCCGGTTCGCCGCCGGTGCGGTGCCGGAGCAGGTTCTCTACGAAGCGCTGGGTCAGAAGTGACCAGCACGGCTGTGGAGTCCGGGGCGGACGTCTCTTCGGAGGCGTCCGCCCCGGCGGTCCCGCTCGCCGCGCGCACGCGCGGGTTGCGCAAGGTGTACGGCAGCACGGTCGCGGTCGACCACGTCGACCTCGACATCCCGCAGGGCGCGGTCGTGGGGATGCTCGGGCCGAACGGCTCGGGCAAGACGACCACCATCCGGATGCTGCTCGGCCTGGTCCGGCCGACCGAGGGCGAGGTCGAGCTGCTCGGCCGCCCGATGCCGGACGCCGCCGCGCACGCGCTGCCCGACGTCGGCGCGCTCGTCGAGGGGCCGGGCTTCCACCCGTTCCTGTCCGGGCGCGACAACCTGCTGCGCTTCGCCGCCGCGGAACCCCGGCTGGCTTCGGCCGGGATCCCCGCCGCCGTCGACTCCGCGCTGGAGCGCGTCGGGCTGACGGTCGCAGCGCGCCGCCGGTACAAGGGTTACTCGCTCGGCATGAAGCAACGGCTCGGGCTCGCTTCGGCGTTGCTCGTGCCGCGCAAGATGGTCGTGCTCGACGAGCCGACCAACGGCCTCGACCCCGCTGGTACCAGGGAGATCCGCAGGATCGTCGCCGAGCTGCACGCCGAGGGCGTCACCGTGCTGGTGTCGTCGCACCTGCTGGCCGAGGTCGAAGCGACCTGCACGCACGTCGCCGTGCTGCAGAGCGGGAACGTCGTCGCGCAGGGTGAGCTGGCGGAGCTGCTGGAGTCCGGGAACGCGGCCCTGCTGGTCCGCACGCCGGACGCGGAGCAGGCGGTGGAAGTGCTGCGGGAGAACCGGATCGGCGCCCGGCTGACGCCGGACGGCGTCCGCGTCGACCTGACGGCGGCGGAAGCACCGCGGGTGCTGCAGGTCCTGGTGGGCGCGGGGGTCGCGGTCCACGAGGCGACGCGGGCGCGCACCGGGCTCGAAGACTTGTTCGCCCGGCTGACGGAGGGGGCGGAATGACCGCGGTACTCGACGCACCGGCGGCCCGCACGGGCCACGACACGGTGCCGCTGCCCCGGCTGCTGGCCGCGGAGCTGCGCTGGATCTTCCGGCGGCCGCGCACGTTGGCCGTGCTCGGGCTGCTGGCCCTGATCCCGGTGATCATCGGCATCGGCCTGACCCTGGTCGACGACCAGCCGGGCAGCGGCGGCGGCCCGGACGACGGCGGCGGCGCGCTGCTGGCGTCCGCGGTCAACAACGCGTTCGTCCTGCCGATCGCGGCGATCGTGATGTCGCTGGCACTGCTGCTCCCGCTGGCCTCGGCCATGGCGGGCGCGGACGCGATCGCCGGCGAGACGGCGCACGGAACGCTGCGCGGCTGGCTGATCGCCCCGGTCGGCCGCGGCCGGCTCCTGGCGGTGAAGGCGTTCGGCGTCGCGACCGTGTCGGTCGTCTCGGTGCTCGCGATGTGCGTGACCGGCGTCGTGACCGGGCTGATCATCAACGGTACGGATTCGCTGTTCACGTTGTCGGGCACGACGTTGTCGCTCGGCGGCGCGCTGGCCCGGATCCTGCTGGTGGCGGGCTGGGTGGTGCTCCAGCTGTGGGCGGTCGGCGCGGTCGCGCTGGCGATCTCCAGCTGGACCGAGCACCCGATGCTGGTGGTGGCGTCGGTCCTGGCGACCGACATCGTGTTCACCATCCTCGGGTTCCTGTCCTCTTTGGACTGGCTGCACCCGTTCCTGCTGACGCAGAACTGGTCGATGGCACCGGCGGAGGTGCTGCAGGACCCGATGGGCACGCAGATGCTCGGCGAAGGCGCGCTGCGCGCGGTGTGCTACATCGTCATCGGGCTGTCGCTGGCCTACGCGCGCCTCTCGACCCGCGACGGCTGAATCCCGACCACCGCCAGCCCGTCGGGGTCCAGTGCGAGGTGCACCTGGTCCCCGGCGCGCAGGTCCGATGTCGCGGGTGCGACGGCGTCCACAGTGGATTCCTCGAGGCGAACCACCAGGCGTGAGTGTTCGCGGCGGTGCACCGCCGCGAACACTTCTCCTGCCACGCCGGAGTCCGCGACCCGCAGCGCGTGCGGCCGCAGCCCCAGCCGCACCGGACCGTCGTCCGCATCGGGCAGTGCGACGTCACCCAGCGCCGTGCGCACCACGCCGGCCGCCGCGACGCCGTCCACGAACGTCGTCACCCCGAGGAAGCGGGCCACGTCGTCGTCGGCCGGGTTGCGCCACACGCGCCGGACCGCGCCCTCCTGCCGGACCTCCCCGGCGTCGAGCACCGCCACCCGGTCGGCGAGCGTGAACGCCTCCTCCTGGTCGTGCGTGACCAGCAGCGCGGTGATCTTGCTGCGTCGCAGCAGCTCCGCCAGGTCGATGGCCAGCTGCTCGCGCAACCCGGCGTCCAATCCGGACAGCGGCTCGTCGAGCAGCAGCAGCCGCGGCTCCGGTGCCAGCGCCCTGGCCAGCGCGACCCGCTGGGCCTGACCGCCGGAAAGCTCGGTGACGCGCCGCTTTTCGAAGCCGGTCAGGCCGACCAGCGCCAGCAGCTCGGCGACCCGCGGCGCCCACTGCGCGCGCGGCACGCCGTGCATGCGCAGGCCGAACGCGATGTTCGCGGCGACGTCGCGGTGGCCGAAGAGCTGGCCGTCCTGGAACACCAGCCCGAAGCCGCGCTTGTGCACCGGCACCGCGCCGAGGTCCTCGCCGTCCCAGCTCACCGAACCGCGCGCGCCCGGTTCGAGCCCCGTGATCGCGCGCAGCAGCGTCGACTTCCCCGACCCCGACGGGCCGAGCAGGGCCAGCACTTCGCCGTCCGCGATGTCCAGGCGGGCGTCGCGCACCGCGGCGAACGTTCCGTAGTGGACGGTCAGGTCCCGCACCGACAACGCCATCAGAACTCTCCCACCCGGCCGCGTCCGAGCCGGTCGATCAGCGCGACCGCCAGCACCGTCACGAGCATCAGCAGCGCGCACGCGGCGTACGCCATCTGGTTGTTGAGCTCCCCCGGCCGTCCCATCAGCGACGCGATCGCCACCGGCAGCGTCGGTGCCGTCGGCCGGGCCAGGAAGCTGGTCGCGCCGAACTCGCCGAGCGCCACGACGAAGCCGAACCCGGCGGCGGCGACCAGCGGGCGCAGCGCCAGCGGCAGGTCGATCTCGCGCCACACGCGCAGCGGGCTCGCGCCGAGCGTCGACGCGGCCTGCCGCAGCCGGACGTCGACCGAGCGCAGCACCGGCAGCACCATCCGCACGATCAGCGGCGTGATCACCAGCGCCTGGGCCAGCGGGACGAGGTAGGGCGACGTCCGCAGGTCGCCGGGCAGCGCGTCGAGCGTGACGAGGTAGCCGAAGCCGACGGTCACCGCGGACACGCCCAGCGGCAGCATCAGCACGGCGTCCATGGTTTCCCCGAGCCCGCGCGCGGGTTTCGACGGCGACCGCCGCAGCGCCACCAGCACCACGGACGCGAGCACGCCGACGGCCATCGCGAGCAGCGTCGCGTCGATCGCGACCTTCAGCGAGTTCACCGCGGCGTCCCAACCGGACACCTGCAGCGCGCCCTTCTCGCCGGTGCTCGTGAGTGCCCGGTACCCGGCGAGGCTCCAGCCGTCCTCAGTGGACACGGACTCGGCGAGCAGCGCGACGATCGGCGTCAGCAGCAGGGCGAGCACGACGCCGGCCGCGCCGACGCCCCACCATTCGCCGCCTCTCGGCCGCCGCGGCCCGCCGGAGCCGATCCGGGCGCCGTCCTTGCGCCGCCGGGCCAGCCCGCCGAGCACCAGCGCGGCGACCACGGCCACGAACTGGATGACCGACAGCGCCGCCGCGCCCGAGAGGTCCAGCAGGTCGACCGTGCGCAGGTAGATCTCGGTTTCCAACGTCCGGTACTTCGCGCCGCCGAGGATCAGGACGACCCCGAAACTGGTGGCGCAGAACAGGAACACCACGGCCGCGGCGGACGCGACCGCCGGGGCCAGCGCGGGCAGCGTCACCGAGCGGAAGGCCCGCCACGGGGACGCACCGAGCGCGCGGGCGGCGTCGGTCGTCCGCGGATCGAGCCGCGCCCACAGCCCGGCGACCGTGCGCGCGACGACCGCGACGTTGAAGAAGGCGTTGGCCAGCACGATGGACAGCACGCCGCCGTCCGGCCAGAGCGCCCGGAACGCGAGCCCGACGACGACCGTCGGCAGCACGAACGGCACCAGCACCAGCGTCCGCGCCAGGCCGACGCCGGGCAGCCGCACGCGTGCCAGCAGGAACGCCACCGGCAGCCCGGCCACGACGGCGACGACCGTCGACGCCGCCGCGCTGCCGACCGTGAACGCGGCCAGCTGCCAGGTCCGCGCGTCGCCGAGGACGACGTCGAGCCCGCCCTCGGCGAACCCGCGCTCGATGATCGCCAGCACGGGCCAGGCGAAGAACACCACCAGGAACCCGATCGGGGCCAGCCCGAGCAGCGCCAAGCCGAGTCCGCGGGCGGTCCGGGGTGGAGCTACGACTGCACGAGCGTGCGCCATTCGCCGATCCACTTCTCCCGGCCGGCCTGCACCTGGTCCGCCGTCAGCGCTTGCGGCTTCTGCGGCAGCGGCGCGACCTGCGCCCAGCCGGCGGGCAGGTCGACGCCCTGGCGCGCCGGGTAGACGTACATGTTGGCCGCGACGGTCGCCTGGAACTGCTGCGACAAAAGGAAGTCGACGACCTTGCGCGCGCTCTCGGTCTGCTTGCCGCCGGCCAGCACGCCGGCGTACTCGACCTGGCGGTAGCAGGTGTCGAGCAGCGCCTTGGTGCGCGGCTTGCCGTCGTCGCCGACCTCGGCGGCCGGCGAAGACGCGTACGAGACGACGATCGGCCGCGGCCCCTTGCCCGCGGAGCCGGAGAAGTCCTTGGTGTAGGCCTCTTCCCAGCCGCTGACCACCTTGAGGCCGTTGGCCTTCAGCTTCGTCCAGTAGCCCTGCCAGCCGGACTCGCCGTACTTCGCGATGGTGCCGAGGAGGAACGCGAGCCCGGGCGACGCCGTGGCCGGGTCCTCGGCGACGAGGAGGTCCTTGTACTTCGGGTCGGCCAGGTCGTCGTAGCTCGACGGCGCCGGGATCCCCTTGGTGGCGAAGTAGTTCGTGTCGACGTTGACGCAGACGTCCCCGACGTCGACGGCGGAGAGCCGGTGCTCGGGATCGACGGCGTAGCGCTGCGGCCCACGGTCGGCTTCCGGGCTGGTGTAAGGCTCGAAGACGCCTTCGGAGAGCGCGCGCGAGGCGAAGGTCGAGTCGACGCCGTACGCGACGTCGCCGACCGGGTTCGCCTTGGTCAGCACGAGCTTGTTGGTCAGCGATCCGGCGTCGCCCTGCTTGAGCACGGAAATCTTGATGCCCGACTGCTTCTGGAAGGCGTCGAGCACCTCCTGCGGCGCCAGGAAGGAGTCGTGCGTCACGAGGGTGACGGTGGGCGTCTGCTGCGTGCCACCGTCGCCGTCCGACAGCGAGCACCCCGCGGCGACGACGCTGACGACGGCGATGGCCGTCGCGGCGCGAACAGCCCTGCGTTTCATCTACCCCTCCTGCACTTCGCCGGACGAGGAGAGGAAGCCCTCCCTTCGCCGGCATGATCCGGTCAGGTGCGAACGGTCGCGGGGTGACCCGCCTCTCAGCCCGGCTGACCGGACTCCCGTGGCAACCGTGCAGCGTAGTCCAGGACGGACGACCATGGAGACATGACGGAAATCTTGAGCGACTCCGAGACCGACGGACGACTGGGCGCGAACTGGACGCGTAGCGGAGCGGTGATCTCCCGGGAGGTGGAGCTGGCTTCGTTCTCCCAGGCGATCGAGGTGGTGGACCGGGTGGCGGTCCTCGCCGAGGCGGCCGACCACCACCCGGACATCGACATCCGCTGGCGCACCCTGACGTTCCGCCTCAGCACGCACTCGGCGGGCGGCCTGACGGCGAAGGACTTCTCCCTGGCGGCCGAGATCGACTCGGTGCTTTCGGCGCTGTGATCCTGGTTACTCTGAGTGCACTTTTTCACCGGTTCGACGTCTCTCGGTAAACGACTTTTGCTAGGAGAGACGGACATGACCCAGGCCATCGTGGTCGGCACAGCAGCATTCGCAACGATGGTGGCGGCAGCCGGCGGTGTGCTCTGGTTCACCGCCAAGGGTCGCCGTCACCCGGATGCCGGTGAGTTCGATCACAGCCGCTAACGAAGGGCAAGATCAGCGCGCTGAGCAGGGCGGAAGCATCGGTTTTCGGCCCTAGGAAACGCCATGAACAGCACCGCTACCCTCACCTCCGCGCAGCGCGCCTGGATCAACGCCCTCGCCCCCGCGGTGGTGCTGATCACCATCGCCCTGATGGGCCTGCTCGGCTGAGTTCGCCCGCGCCGCCGCTCTGATCCCGGCGCGGCGGCGTTTTCACTCCACCCGGATCACGTCCGGCGCCGGGAACGCAGCCGGCGTCTCGTCTTCGACGGTCCAGTATTCGAGCGCCGACAACCGGCCTTCGTCGACGAACACGATGAGCCCGCCGCCCGGCACACCCGCTTCGACCGCCACCCGCTCGGTGACCTCGAACGTGGGCGCGTCCGCATCGACTTCGAGGTCGACGGTCGGGCACCCGCAACCGCAGCGGCCGCTCACCTTCGCGGTGGCGGCCTGCACCCGCAGTTCGGCCGCGCCCGGGAAGTCCCCCGCGAGAAGGACTTCCAGGGTCTCGCGCTCGTTCCGCGTGAGCGGGCGGCTCACCATCAGTAGCGGGACATGTTCGGGATCGCCTTCTCCGCGACCCCGATGAGGTCCTCGACCTTCGCCACGTCGGCTGTCACATCTTCAGCAGTCACCGAAGGTGCCTCGGAAGAACGGTAGGCGACTTCGTTGCGCCGAACCCGCATCCGGTTGAAGGGACGCAGAAGCGGCCCCAGCGGCGGATCGAGCTGCGCGAGAACCGCTTCGTAGACGGCGATGTGGCCACCGCGGCTCGTCGCACGCAGGCCCTGGTTCTGCAGGATGGCCGCCAAAGCCCGGCGGGCGCCGTCGTACGCCAGCGTGTAGGCGCCTTCCGGATCCGAGTTCAGCAGCTGCCGCGCTGAACCGACGTGGGTACGAGCCCTGGCGAGCTCCCCTTCCGCGGCTTCCCGTGAAGCCGGGACGTGTTCGAGGGAACCGCGCGCGATGAGCGCGTCGATCGTGGCGCGCCCTTGGTTCCACGGGGTCATCGGGATGGCTCCTGGTCGAGGGACAACGGGACCAGCGGACGCTCACGCACGCTGACGAGAAACGGATCCGTGCTGCCTGCCGCCCACGAGGCCGGCGAGATCCGGTGGACGTTGACCTCGCGGCCCAGCCGGCGCGACACGCCTTCGGCCAGGTCGAAGAGCACGTCCGGGTCAGGCGAACCGACGACGAGCACGTCGACGTCCCCGGGCGGCGGGCCCGGTTCGCCGCGGTAGCGCGCGGCCCAGGACCCGTAGATGTAGGCCTCGTGCACACCCGTCAGACCCGACAAAGCCTCGGCGAGCAGCGGCAGCGGCCCGAAGGTGACCGCGATGACCTCGCTCAACGGCCGGTAGAGCGGGGTGTCCGTGCGGGCTTTGACAAGCCGGCTCCGGCCGACTCGCCGGTCTTCCAGGATGCCGCCACCCACGAGCCGTTCGACCTCGCGCAGCACGGCCGTCGGCGTGACACCACAGGCCTCGGCGAGCTCGGTGATGCTGTATTCGCGCTCCGGGTGCAGCAGGACCAGCGCCAGCAGCTCGCCCTGCATGCGCGAACGCAGCAAAGGCAGCAAACTCGGCGAAGCTTTCATTGGACGCAGCATACCCTGCGCCGAATGAAAGCAACACTCAGTAGTTCTTGCTCACCAAGCGTGCGTCAGACGTTGAAGCGGAACTCGACCACGTCGCTGCGAAACACTTGAAGTGTGGCAACAACCCGTCGTTGCGCCATCTACCTACGAGTCAGCTTAGACGCGGCTGGCGAGCAGCTGGCTGTTCAACGACAGCGGGCGGACTGTCTACGCGTCGCTGACCAGCGCGGATGGCATGCCGTCGGCACAAGTCCCGCCCCGAGTACGACCGGTTGGTCGCCGCGTACGAAGCCGGCGAGTTCGACGCACTGGTCTGTTGGGACTTGGATCGGCCGCCCGTCAGCTCGAACACTGGGTCGACGCAGCGCAAGAACGCGACCTGTTGCTGGTCACCGCGAACGGCGAGGCCGATCTGCCGACCGACAGCGGCCGGATGTTCGCCCGGATCCAGGCGACTGTCGCCCGCGGCGAGATCGAGCGGAAGGCCGCACGACAGCGCGCCGCTGCCCTCCAGCGTGCGGAGCACGGTAAGTCTCCTCTCGGCGTTCGGTCGACGGGCTACACCTCGGCACGCGAGGTCATCGAGAGCGAAGCCGTCATCGTGCGCGAACTCTTCGATCGGTTCGCCGCCGGGGATTCTCTCCGCGCGCTTGCCGCGTGGCTCACCGAAGCCGACGTCTCCACTCGTCACGGCCGTCCATGGAACCCCAGCGGACTTGGACGCCCAGGCTCACGAGCTACTCGACGCAGCACCGCCGCTGACACCCAGGCAGCGGGACCGGCTGGCTGCCCTGTGGACCGCACACCGTCCGCCGTCGCGTCGCCCGCAATCGCGAGGGAAGGCGGCATGAGCTGGAAAGCCGCCGCTGTATGCGCTCGTTGAGCAGGCCGGTTACAGCAAGTATTGTACCGAGTGTGAAACGTGACGAAGGGGCAGCTGAAGCTCGGCTGGCGCTCGTTGCGCAGCAGGTTTGGAGCGGCAACCGGGGTCCAGGCGACTTCGTCGACGCATTCGTGAGCGCGCTGGTCTACGCGCAGCGACCGGAGGAGCCGGCGCTGCTGGTGACCGACCTTGGCGAACGCGGCAAATGGATGGCCGTCTTCACGACCCTCGAACGGCTGGCCGCGCACGTGGGCGAGTGCAGCTACTTCACTACAACGGGTGCGGATCTGTTGGAACTGGTCCCGCCTGGCGTGGGTCTGATGGTCGACCCCGACGATGCGCATCGGTTCCCGGTCCTGTCTCGGATGGCGCCGCCGGAATTGATCGCGCGGGCATGGGCATCCGCGGGAGAGCGGGGACGCAAGGCGGAGTAGTTGCCTGACGCAAGTGGCAGAGGGGACGAAGAGGGGTGGATGGTCCAGGCTTTCACGTCGACATCGAGGTGCTGGAGAACGCATCGAAAAACATGAGCGCTGTCGTACACGACCAGGACAGCTTCGAACTTCGCGGGCTGTGCGGTGAACCAGGTCTGTATGGCCACAGCGGCGTTCATGACGCACTCGCGGAGTTGTGTGGCCGATGGAGTGTCGGACTCGACGCGCTGTCTGATCGCGCCAGTGACCTCGGGGACCTGCTCGGCAAGGCAGCATCCGCCTACCGGGCGATCGAGCACACCAACACAGCGGCTCTGAAGTCCGATCCCGGGTGGGACGCAGTCTCGCCCGACGAGCCGACGATTGGCGCTGTCTGATGGCGGAGCTCGGCCAGACGGCCGATCCGAAGGCCTTGATCCCCGGCGATCCGCCGGCCGTGTTCGAGAACGCCCGAGTACTGAGCGAACGAGCCAAGACGGCCCACGCAGTTGGGGACGCGCTCCGGCGGATCGACACCGGCGCCTGGCAGGGACCGGCGGCGGACAAGTTTCACGAGGACCACCAGACCGAGGTGCCTCGTTGGGGGCAGGCCGGCGACTCGTTGGCCAACGCCGCTCTCGCGCTGACGGACTTCGCGAACTGCCTCTCCTGGGCGCAGGGGCAGGCAGCCGAAGCCATTACCCAGTGGCAGCAGGGCGACAAGGCCACCCAGCAAGCGAAGACCGACCATGATCGCGCTGTTGCCGATGCCGACGCGAAAACCAGGGCGAACGCACAACACGGTGACCCGACCGTGGTGCAGGCCCCGCCGTTCACCGACCCCGGCGAGGCCCAGCGCCAAGCCGCGCGAGACATTCTGAACCGCGCTCGGCAGCAGTTGGCGAGCGTAGGCAACCTGACGGCTGACGCACTCCGCTATGAGGGAGCAGGTTCGCCGCAGGACTCCCGCAAGCAGGCCGATGCGAACTTCTTCGGCGGCATCTGGGACAGCATCAAGGGGGCAGGTGAAGTCCTCTACCAGATCCTCGCGGATCCGGCTGAAGTCGTCGCGTCGATGGCGCACAACATCGCGCATCCGGTCGACACGTTCAAGGAGATGGTCGCCTGGGATGACTGGGCCAACGGCCACGGCGACCGCGCCCTGGGCAAGATCACCGGCACCATGCTGCTGGGGTTCACCGCGTTCGGCGCGGGAAAGCTGCTCAAGGAGCGCGCACCCGGGCACGGCGAGCACGAGCCCGATTCGGAGCGCGGTCTCCCGGGAGAGAGCGGCACCCCGGACGTACCCACCAGCTTCGCGCCTACCGACGTGTCCAAGGTCAAGGAGCATCTTTCCCGGCCCGGCCTTGACCATTTCGGACCGAACGACGTGATGCTGGACCGAATCGGGAAGGCTCTGGCTGAGGGAAAGCCGCTGTCAGAGGCACAGACCAACTTCATGCGTCACGAAACGCTCGAGGCGAAGCTGATGGATGGCGGGATGGGCTACGAAGAAGCGCACGCCGAGGCTTTGCAGACCCATCCTCCCGGCAAGAATTATGATCCCGACGTGATCGATCAGGAACCCCTGTTCGGTCCGTGGTGGCGGAAGATGAACGGGTTGGGACCGCGATGACGATCGTTGAAGTGGAACGGCACGGCCTGGTCGCGATCGGCGAAGGCGATCACCCAGCGGCATACCAGCCCGCGGAGTGGCTGCGGTCGTCCCGATCGGCGATCGGTGCCCCGGCGAACGCCGTCCGAATGCACGTCGAAGTCCTGCGACGGTTTGGCGGTCTCGCTCCACGCGCTCTTGTCGGCGGACAGTTCATACCCGGCCAGGGCGACCAGACGCAGTTCGCCGTTGCTGTGGCGACCTTCGGATTGTTCGACGCCGACGAGGAGCCGACCTGCCCGAGCGAGTTGTGGAAGGAACCGTTCACTGTCGGGCTGCCCAGCGAGTTCGCCCGAGCAGTGGCCACTGCACTTGGCGGGGGACCTGGTCTCCCAGCTGGGACACTCACCATCGACCGCGCCGGCTTCGACCTCGTCAATTCGTCCGAAATGATCTTCGGGCAGGCGGCAGCCGTGCTGAAGGCCGCCATGGCCGCGCAGCTTTCGGGCCAGGATGCCGACGCCGTGGCCAGGTCGCTCGTCAGCACCTGGTGAGTCCGAGCAGCGCCAGAAACCGCGAAGTGTGCTGGATCCACTCCCCCTCACTAATCGCGCCGGCTAGCTGCATGAGGCCCTGACGTCAGTGACGCCGGCGGGAAGCCGAGAAGCTGGTGGCTGGTTTCCGGCGGTGGTGTGTGGTCGATGGTAGTTGTAGTGCACGTTCCAGACCGCAAGCGCGGCTGTGCGTTGAGCTTCGCTGGTCCAGACGCGGGCGTAGAGAAACTCTTCGGCCAGGATCCGGTTGTAGCGTTCGATGCTCCTATATTCGTCAAGCGGCATGGGGGTGCGTGGTTGTGAGTGGGGTGTTGTTCGAGGAAGGTTGGCGTAGATTTCGCGGGCGATGTAGCGCTTGAGGCAGCGGATGCTCTCGCGTTTGCTGAGTCCTTCGGCCGTGCGTCGTTCGACGTAGTCACGGGTGGGTTGATGGCGGCGCATCCGGACAATGGTCACGATGTAGAGCGCGCTGTTGGCGGCGCGATCACCGCTGCGGCTGAGGCGGTGACGTCCGGTGGTGCGGCCGCTGCTGGCTGGTTGCGGGGCGACCCCGCAGAGTTTGGCGAAGGCAGCCTCGCTGCGGATGCGGTGCGCGTTGTCGCCGGCGGTGACGAGGAACTGTCCGGCCAGCTCGATCCCGACACCGTGAAGCTCGACCAGTTCCGGGGCTGTGGCGCGGACCAGAGCCTCGATCTGCTTGTCGAGGGTTTTGATCTCCGCGTCCAAGGTTTTCCAGCGGCGGGCGAGATCACGCAGTGCCGTGGTCACTCCGGCCGTGAGCAGCCGTGCGGGTGCATCGATGAGGGTGAGGACGTCATCGGTCTCGGGATGCAGCTGCAGGCATCGGTTGATCAGGGTCCTCTTGGTCAGTGCCACCAGGTCGTCACGCAGCGGCGAAGGGGCACCGATCATCACGCCCCACAGGGTGTTGAAGGTTTGAGTCCGGGCCTTGACCGCGCTGGAACGGGTGATCCGCAGGGTGCGAATCACCTCGACAATGCCGGACTTGGCCTTCGGAGTTGCGGTCGACGTCTGTCCCAGAACAGCCCGGGCGATCTGCTCGGCATCCAGGCGATCGGACTTGCCGTCCATCCGCCGGGCCAGCCGGTTTGTCCGGTTGACCTCGATGACTCGGACGTCGGCGGTGGTGAGGAACCTGCTCAGGGTGGCCCCGAACGACCCGGTGCTTTCGACACCGACCGCGGTGACGACACCGTGGCTTGTGATCCAGTCCAGCAAATGGGCGTAGCCGCGGTCGCGGGCAGGGAACTCGCGATGTCCGAGAAGCCGGCCGTGCTCATCGACCACGGCTGCGTAGTGGGTGTGCTTGTGCGTGTCGACGCCGCCGATGACACGGGTGGCAGAAGTTGTCATGCTGGAACTCGCTCCTCCGGTGTGTTCGCGCTGGCGGATGGGCGAACCGACCGGACGGGCGAGAGGTCTGTGACGGGGCTTCTGATCCAAGCTCCTATCAGGTCAGACCCGTCTGGCCGGTGCGCATGCGGTGCTGCGCCCGAGCGGGCCGACAAATCGAACGCAGGACACCACGAACTACCCGTGGGTCACACCTTGGCCGGGGTCAGACCAGCCCGACGCAGCACCAAGCCCCAGTCTTCACAGACCTTGCCGTTGTGGCGCGGGGTGTAGGGCGTGATCCGCTGGTGGTGGGCCCGCGCAGGACAGTGGCGAAGTCGTGGGCGCGGTAGCAGGCACCGTTATCGGTGACCAGCCGGTGGATGTGGGTGATGCCGTGGCGGGCGAAGAACGCCCGGGCGCGGTGGGTGAACCCGATCGCGGTGGAGGCTTTCTCGTCCGGTAGCGCTTCGGTGTAGGCCAGGCGGGAGTAGCCGTCGACGGCGGAGTGCAGATAGGTGTAGCGGGCCCGTGCACCGCGGGTTTTGCCGCGGGCGACCTGCCGGGCGTGGTCGCTGTCTTTGCCGTGGACGCGCCAGCCCCCGCCGTCGGGGATCTGACCGGTTTTCTTCACGTCGAGATGGACCATGTGCCCGGGCCAGCGGGCGATGATCCGGCGTGATTGCCGGTTGGTCGCGCCGGTGGGGTCGAGGAACCGGCCGCGGTTGAGGCCGAGGTGCAACAGGTGCCAGCCGACGGTGTGGACCGAGATGGTGATGCCCTCGGCGGCCAGTTCGGTGGCGATGCGGCGGGCGGAGTACTTGCGTTGCCGGCGTAGTTGCTCGATGCGGGTCACCACCTCGGCGGGGGTGGCGGTCGGGTGGTGGTGCGGGACGCTGGGCCGGTCGGTCAGGCCGGTTTCGCCGTGGTTGCGCCAGCGATTGACCCACTTGCTGGCGCATTGGCGGGAGATACCCATCTCGGCGGCGACGTGGGCGATCGGGCGGGTCTGGTAGCGCGTGACGAGCCGGCGGCGGCCATCGAGGGACAGCGGGGCGTTACGGTGGTGCTTGGACGGGTCTTTCTGATCGGCGGATGTGTTGTTCGCACTTCTCATCCTGCCGCCGAAAGACCCGTCCCTCAGTCTCGAGGCCCTGCCAGCCGTCACCAACGTCACGACTCGCAACAGCTAGCCAAGCAAGGCGAGCCACGCAACCGGTGCACTGGGCAATGGTGATCCGAGGGGTACCGGCACTGCATGTACCGGCGTTGCCACCCCTCGTCAACGAGGACGAGAGTGAGTGAGTTAGTCAGGTACGACCTGCTGTCGCTAACTCAACGGTATCACCGGGGGTGACAGGGGAGCTGATAGTCCGCGGAGCATCGGAGGCTCTGCCGAGCAAGAGCCAACAACGATCTCGGCTTGGGATTCGATTCGCGACACAAGATGCCTGGCCGACTCAGCAGGCCCAGGCCGTCAGCCGCAGGTGCTGGTTGGCTCCGATCGGGCTCGGATCATCGGTGAGCTTGATCGTGCAGGGGAGCACCGGCCATCGACGTCGCGCTCGTGGTGGCCCGACTCGTCTCAGCTGGTCACACTCCCGCTGAAGGGCGGGCGGAGGCTCTCCCGACCTGTCTCGGGAACTTGGACCTACCTGAGCAACCAGCAACTACGCGATGTGACCTTGAGTAACCTTTGTCTCGGATATTCTGTTCTGCTGGGCTACAAACGTGCCTAGTGCAGGTGAAGGGGGTGAGGCGACCGCTGGAAGGGAGCCTCTCTTGGCCAGTTCTCCGGCCGTGGGGTTGGTCCGGCGCCACATATCCACTGGCCGGCCAGCAGCGCTCATGCCGCCGACGAGAGTCGCGTGGCAGGGCCGAGGACTCCTGCGATTACGGGCCCGGCCGGGCAACAGCCTGGTCAGAGCGCGAGAAGTCCCGCTTCCGGCGGCAGGACCGGACTGGCCTCCGATCAGTCGTCGTCATAGGCTTCGAGTGCGGGGCGTCCGCAGAGGTTCGGATAGGAGACGGGGCTGCCTCCCCGTCCTGAGGGAGGTCGAGAGTGCTCCTCCGCTTTCGGGTGGCCAATCACCGCTCGATTCGTGGTGAGTGCGAGCTGTCGTTCGTCAGTACATCGGCGGACGACGGCGTGGCGCGTGCTACGGCGCTGCGCGACCGCGGCCAGGAGGTGTCAGTCCTTCCGATCATCGGCATCTTCGGTGCGAACGCGTCCGGCAAGACGAACCTCCTGCGGGCTCTGTTCGACATGCGCGACGCCGTACGAACCTCATTCGCAGAGTGGGCGACCCAGTCTCGGGTCCCGCGTCAACCGTTCAAGCTGGACCTGGCCTCCACGGACGAGACGACTCTCTTCGAGGTCGACCTGATGCTGGGTGCAAACCCGACCCGCTACACCTACGGCTTCGAACTCTCGGACGAACGGGTCGAGGCGGAATGGCTGCATGCATACCCCGACGGAAGGCGCGCCGTCTGGTTCGACCGTGAAGCCGGGCGTCCAGAGGCCGAGGGCGGCGAGTTCCTCTTCCCCCGCTCCAGCCACGGCTTCCAGGGAAAGCGCGACGTACTTGTGTCCGTCACTCGCCCCAACGCGCTCTTCTTGTCCACGGGCGCCACTCTGAACGATCCTCAGCTGGCCGCTCTGCACAGGTGGTTCGTCGACAACCTCTGGATGGTAACCCCCGGGCAGGATGTCAAGGCCAGAAGTGATTGGACGCAGCGTATGCTGGCCGATCCGAAACACGGGAAAAGCTACCGGAAATGGCTCGTCGAGCTGCTCTCCATCGCCGATCTGGGAATCACTGGAATCGACATCGACCGGGAGACAGGCGAGATCGCCCTGCGACACCGCAGTTCCGACAGCAGTGATCTCGCACTTGACTTCCTCGGTGAAGAGTCGCTCGGTACTCACTCATGGTTCGCTTTCCTCGGCCCGATGCTCTCTGTCCTCGAGGCCGGTACTGTGCTCTTGGTGGATGAACTCGACTCCAGCCTTCATCCCACACTGGCCGCTGAAGTAGTACGCCTCTTCCAAAACCCCAAGTCCAATCCGCGGTGTGCGCAACTGCTCTTCACCACGCATGACGCGACGCTGCTCGGCAGTGCGGTCTTGGACCGCCCGCTCGCCCGTGAGCAAATATGGATCACCTCGAAGAAAACATCAGGTGAGACCGAGCTCTATCCGCTGACGGCGGCCGGCCCTGGAGACGACGAGGACTTGGAACGTGGATACCTGCGCGGCCGATATGGCGGTTCACCACGAGTCAGCGTGGGCGAGATCGCTCGCGCTCTTATCTGGATCGAGACGGAACGGGATCGCGAGAAGGAGGCGAAGGCGCCGGCGTGAGTGAGCGGGGCGAGCAGGAGCAGACCATGGGCGACCACGAGTCCGAGGCGGTATCGAAAAAGCAGAAGAGGCGCAGAGGGAGCAGCGACGAGGAACGGTCGCTGACACTCGTCCGGCGGCCCGAGCACAAGCAGGAGCGGGTCCTCTACGTCGGCTGTGAGGGTGAGTCAACCGAGCCAGACTACCTGGATTACCTGGTCAAGAGGTTCGGATCAGGTGAGCGCACGGGACAGCCGTTTCGAATCGTCCCCGTTTACAAGGCGAACGGTCTTCTGCCCGAGCAGGTGGTGGAAGCCGTACGCCAGTACGCCGCGAACGACGAGACCTGGGCATTGTTCGACCGCGACGAGCACACACGGATCCCGCAGGCCGTGGACGATGCGGCAGCCGATGGTACGGAGTTCTGCTTCTCCCACCCGTCCTTCGACCTGTGGCTACTCCTGCACTTCCAGGCATTCGGCGGGCAGCAGAGCGGCAAGAGCACCAATGTGGTGGACAAGCTCCGCAAGGCCGATCCAGCCTTCAGACGCTTCGACAAGAAGAACGACAAAAGTGTCCAGGGGCAGCGCCGCCAAGCATTGGAGGGTAAGGCCAAAGCTGCCATCGCACACGCCAAGAGCCTCGTCTCCCAGTGCGAGCACGGAGCGTGCAAAGTCAGCCACTATCAGGCCGCCCCTGTCGACCGCATCAGCCCTCGCAACCCCGACAACCTACCCCAGTCACCGCGCAAGTGGGCCGCCCGTTCCGGCCATGCTCTGGACTGCAAGGTCCTGGACCGGGACCCGTCCACTGACGTGTGGCGTCTCCTCGTCAGCCTCGGCATCGAGGACGACTGACAGGGTGCTCGAAATCAAGTGCCTCGGGCCTCTCAACTCGATGCCCGCCGGGCGTCTACGCTGCCCTGGCACTTCCCCACTCATTTCCGACAAAGGACCGGCGTGTGGCCCGAATCACTCTGCCCCAGCTGGAGCGGCACCTCTTCGCCGCCGCGGACATTCTGCGCGGACGCATGGAGCCCTCCGACTACCGGGACTACATCTTCGGGATGCTGTTCCTCAAGCGAGCATCGGACGAGTTCCAGCCTGAATGGGCTCGCGTCTACCAGGAGCGGTTGACGGAGACGGGCAGCAAGACAAAGGCGCTGCAACGTGCCGACAGCCCGGACTACTACCCGCACGTCTTCTACGTCCCGCCACGCGCACGCTGGTGGACGGGGCCGCACGTGCTCGATCCCGCGCATCCGGAGAAAACCGTCCCGGGCATCGAGGGGCTCACTGCGGAAACCCGGGGTCCGGACGGCAATCTCATGAAGGTGGGAGAGTACCTGGACATAGCGCTCGTCGCCCTCCAGGACGGCAACTCACGGCTGTCCGGCGTCGCCTCGCACATCCAATTCAACGCGATCGCCGGCAATAAGTCCCGCTTCACCCCGAGCGAACTCCTCGCGCTGATCAGGCATTTCAGCCTCTATCGGCTCCGCAACGAAGACTTCGAGTTTCCCGACATGCTGGGTGCAGCGTACGAGTACCTCCTCGGTCGGTTCGCGGATTCCGCCGGCCAGAGCGGCGGGGAGTTTTACACGCCGCGGTCGGTGGTACGGATGCTGGTGCGTCTCGTCGACCCGCGGCCGATGGACAGCGTCTACGACCCCTGCATGGGTTCGGGCGGCATGCTCATCGCCGCCCGCGAGCACGTCGAGGAGCATGGCGGCAACCCCGATCAACTCGGCATCAACGGCCAGGACCGCAACCCCGCGTCCTGGTCGATGGCCAGCATGAACATGGTGCTGCACGGCATCCGCAAGTTCGACCTCCAGCACGGCGACACCCTCACCGAGCCGCTTCACCTCGACGAGAACAAGCGCCTGTCGACGTTCACCAAGGTGCTTTCCAACCCGCCCTTCTCCCAGCCGTATGACAGGGCGCAGGTGGCGGCCGCCGACGAATTGCACGGAACGCGCATGCGGTGGGGCTGGGCACCAGAGAAGGGCAAGAAGGCCGACCTGATGTTCGTTCAGCACATGGTGTCGGTGCTGGAGGAGCGGGGCGTGGCTGCCGTCGTCATGCCGCACGGGGTGCTCTTCCGTGGCGGTAAGGAGAAGGAGATCCGAGAGGAACTTCTTCGCGACGACTGCGTGGAGGCCGTGATCGGCCTCGGCCCAAATCTCTTCTACGGCGTCGGTATCCCGGCATGCGTCCTCATCCTGCGCCGCCCACGCCGAAAGCATCCCGACCGCAGCAAGAAGGTCCTCTTCATCAACGCCGACCGTGAGTTCACGGTCGGCCGTAACCAGAACGAGCTGGGCCCCGAGCACGTCGAGAAGATCGTAACGGTGTTCCAGAAAGGAACACCAATTCCGGGCTACTCCCGATGGGTCGAGAGGGACGATCTACTCGCCGAGGGAGCCAACCTCAACATCCGCCGTTGGGTGGACAACTCGCCGCCCGCAGAGCCGCAGGATGTACGAGCGCATCTGTACGGCGGAGTACCGGTCGCGGAGGTCGCGGCGCAAGCCGAGCTGTTCGGTGCATACGGGGTCGATGCGTCGACGTTGTTCGCTTCCCGGGCCGACGATACGGACTATTACGACTTCCTGCCTGAAGGGCAAGAAGCCACAGTCAATCGCATCGCGGAACAGGCCGCAGCAAAGGAAGCCTCGCTGCGGACCGCGTATGCAGAGTGGTGGACAAAGGACTCGATCCTCTTCGGCAAACTTGCCAAGGACGGGAAGTTGATGGACCTGAGAGCTGGGATGCTTGCGGGATTCACCGAATCGATCGGGAGCGTAGGCGTCCTCGACGAATACCGCACGGCGGGCATCATCGCCGACTGGTGGACTCACGCACGCTACGACATGAAGGCTCTGGCAGCAGGCGGCTTCGGTCGGGTTCTCGAAGGCTGGGTCGACTCGACGGAGGCGATCGTGAGGCCTGCAGAGGGTTCGGTGAGCTCTGGATCCGCCCAGAAGACGAAGATGACGATCTCGGCTGCCGACCGCCGGCGCGCGATGGACCAGCCAGTCGTCCGTCACCTCATTCCGCACTTCCTCAAGCAGTACGCGATAGTGGAGGCTGAGGTCGCGGCGGCCGAGGCGGCGTATAAGGAGGCAGCTGACGCGGTTGCCGCGGCGAAGCCGTCGGTGGACGACGGCGAGGACGACGGCTCCTCCATGGAGGAAATCGCCGAACCGGTCTCGCCCGAGAAACTGGCCCGCCTGGAGGGCGAGTTAACGTCCTGCCGGAAGACCCGGACGGCCGCGACGAAGAAGCGCAAGGCACTGGATGATCACTTCTTGCCCGAGCTGATGGCGGCGATGGAACAGGTCCTCTCGGACGACCATCGAACCCGCGAGGTCGTTCTGGCCGTGGTGGACGAAGACTTGACGAGGCGGCTCGGCGCGGCGGTCGCGGTGGGGAGGCGCGAACTGACAGCAGTGTTCCGACGGTGGGGGGAGAAGTACTCGGTATCGTTGTCCGAACTGGAGGAAGCCAGCAAGGTGGCCCAGGGAGCGCTGGAGAATTGGCTCAAGGAGCTGGGTTATGCGCGGTGAAGTCTCACTAGGTTCGTTGCTGGCACGGGTCGAGACTGGTTGGAGCCCGGCCTGTGATGCGTACCCGCCGGCTGTCGATGAGTGGGGCGTCATCAAGGTAAGCGGGGTAACTTCAGGAAATTTTGATCCCAACGAGGCAAAACGATTGCCAGCCAGTCTGCAGCCCCGCCAGCATCTGGAGATTCAGCCCGGCGATGTCCTCGTTGCGCGGGCCAATGGTGCTCGGTCGTTGGTTGGCGCTGTGTGCCAGGTGGGACCCACGCGCCGGAAGCTCATGCTTTCGGACAAGATTCTACGCCTCATTCCGGACGGCAACCTTGCCGAATCCGCTTTTCTAGCTATTCTGCTCCGTTCGGCGGGCGTCCGCCAGCAGATCGGAAACCTTCTAAATGGCGGGACTGGGCAGAACAACATCTCGCAGATGGACCTGAGAGAACTCGTTGTCCCTGACGTTTCCTTGACGGAACAGCGCAGGATCATCGCCATGCATGCCGCCTTCGAGCGGCGGATTGGATCTGTAAAAGGGGTACTCGGCAAGCTGCGAGTTGCCGAACAAGCCCTGTCTACACAGGCGCTGACACCCGCCCAGCGCAACGAGTGGGACCGGGTCCCCTTGGAGTCTGTCGCTACCGTGGCAGCTGGTGTCACACTCGGCTCCGAGCCCGTGGGCGGCGGAACCGTTGTACTGCCATACCTGCGTGTCGCTAACGTGCTGGACGGCCGCATCGACACGACTGATTTGAAACAGGTCCGGATTCTCAGCACGCAGTACGCGCGGTACGCCCTCAAGCAGGGTGATCTGCTCCTAACGGAGGGCGGCGATCTCGACAAACTTGGTCGAGGCGCAGTCTGGGACAGCCGCATCGAACAGTGCCTGCACCAAAACCACGTATTTCGGGTGCGCTGCCGGGAACGCCTGATGCCGGACTTCCTTGCGTTGTACACCGCTTCGGCCGCAGGTCGCGCCTATTTCCAGCGAGTCGGCAAGCAAACAACCAATCTCGCATCTATCAACTCGACTCAGGTGAAGAAGATGCCGGTTCCTGTGCCGCCGATGGATGAGCAAGAGCGCCTACTCGGGCCGATCTGGGCAGTCCGGAAGCGGGCTGAGGTGCTCGGAAAACAGATCACCAAAATTCGTACGGTGCAGCGCGGCATTGTCGAAGACCTGCTCGCCGGCCACTCAAAAGCGTCCGACGCCTGAACGCCGGCCTTAAGCCTCACACCCGATCGAACGCATCTGGCAAACTCTCGCCTGGAAGTAGAGTGGCCCGTACGCTGCAGGACGACACTTGAGCGAACGATGAGGGTGGGATTTGGCGTTGAGTGGGGAGCACAACACAGAGACGCAAAGTGCGTCGGAGTACGCGGGACCAGAGTACGTCAACACCGAGAAGCCGCTGATCGAGCAGCTGATCGAGCTTGGGTGGGAACACCTGGAAGGCGCCCCTCCTGGCAGGCCCGTCGGCAGCCCGGCACCATCCAAGCGGGCGACCTTTGACGAGGTCGTATACGAGGAGCGCTTCCGGAACGCCGTGGCGCGGCTCAACCCGGCTCCCAAAAGCAGCGACACCTGGCTGACCGCCGCCCAGCTCAACCGTCTTCTCGCCCTCGTGCTTGGTACCGCCCCAGGCCAAGGCCCGGCCGAGCGCGGCGTCGCAGCCAACCTCGCGGTGACCAAACTCTTGCGCGACGGCGTCAACGCCCGCACCTTGCCAGGGTGGAAGAAAGGCGACCCCGAGCACGTCCAGCTCGTCGACTGGGAAGGGGAGAACGGCGGGCGCAACGACCTGTTGGCCGTCAGCCAGTTTCGCGTGGACCGGAAGGACTCGTCCCACGTCACCCCGGATCTGGTGCTGTTCGTCAACGGGCTGCCCTGGGTGATCATCGAGTGTAAGGCGCCGCTAACATCCGGAAGCGACAGCAGGGCCGCCCTGGACGACGCCGTCGGCCAGGTCTGCCGCTATGCGAGCCTGGAATCCCCGGTACCCGTGCCCGAGTTCACCCGCTATGCGCAGGTTCTCATCGGCACCGATCGCACGTACGCCGAATTGGGCTCCGTCACCTCGACTCCCGAGTACTTCACTCCGTGGCGTACGACCGAACCCGCATCCGCCGACGGCTGCGATACCGACATGGCCATTCTCACCGCCGGCGTACTTACCCCGGCCCATCTCCTCACCCTGGTGCGAGACTTCACCACCGAGCGCGGGCAGGGCGAACGTACGCTCAAAGTCGTCGGCCGCTACCAGCAGTTCCGGGCGGTACTGAGGCTCGCCCGTACGCTGCGGGAACGTACAGCGTCGATCGCGGCGGGACATGACGCCGGCCAGCGGGGCGGAGTCGTCTGGCACACCCAGGGCTCCGGCAAAAGCCTCACCATGGCTTTCCTAGTGCGTCACCTCAGGAGCAACCGCGAACTGAAGGGACACAAGGTCGTCGTCGTCACCGACCGGATCGACCTTGAGAAGCAGATTCTGGAGTCCATGGCCGCGGCCGAGGAGACCGTCTACCGGGCCGACGGAGTCGCGGACGCTCGCGCGCAACTCGCGGTACGGGTACCGGACGTCGTCCTGGTGATGCTCCAGAAAGCACAGCGTGACGACACCGCCGGTGACGGGCGTGAGGAGAGCCTGGGGACCGAGGGCGGCAGCGAGGACGCCCGCGTACAAACCCGGGCTGCGAACCCCAGCCCGCACATCGTGGTCCTGGTTGACGAGGCGCACCGCGGCCAGGACCGTTGGTTGCACGCCCGACTGCGCGCCCTGCTACCGAAAGCCGTCCTCATCGGTTTCACCGGCACCCCCATCATCGGCGGCGCGCGCAAGAAAACCGAGGACATCTTCGGGTCGCTCGTCGACACGTACACGCTACGCGACGCGGAGCAAGACCGGTCTGTCGTTCCAGTGCGCTACGAGGCGTACGAAGTACCGCTGGAAGTGGTCGAGAAGGCGACCCTGGACGCCAAGTTCGATGAGCAAGTGCCCGCCGAACCCCAGCAGCGCACGCGCGTGCTGCGGAAGTTCGCGCGCCAGCGAGAGATCCTGGAAGCGCCTTCGGTGATCGCGGACAAGGCCGACTACATGCTGCGGCACTGGGCGATCAGCGCACTGCCCGACCGGTTCGGCGCCCAGCTTGCGGCGGTGTCCCGGCGCGCGGCCGTGCGCTATCGGTCTGCCCTGCTCGCAGCTCGCGACCGGTTGGTCGCTCAGCTCGACGCGCTCGATCCCGTCCTGCGCCACGACCCGACAGCGATGCTCGGCGCCGATGAGGAGACACGCAACCTCCTCACCGTGCTGCCGCATCGTGACGTCCTCGCCTCCATCGATGTCGCTGTGGTGATCCACGGCGACAACCGGAAAGATCCCCGAGAATGGCGGGACTGGACTTTGAAGTCCCGGCAAGACGCGTACATCAAGCGTTTCAAGGCGGGCCTCGGCGACCCACTCGACGCCGCTATCGACCCCTCGTGGGACGTAGACCCACATAGCATGGCCGGCCAGGGGCTTCCCTCGCCCAACGCGCCCATGACTGACGTTTGGCTGACAGGAGACGCCGTCGGCGTGGGAGACGGCAGCCGAGAGGGTGCCGACGGTAGCGCCCGGGAAGCCACCGAGCCGCTGGCCTTCCTCGTCGTTCAGTCGATGCTGCTCACCGGCTTTGACGCACCCGTCGAACAGGTGCTCTACCTGGACTGCGCCCTCTCGGGGGTGGGCCTTCTTCAAGCTGTGGCCCGCACCAACCGACCCTATCCACGCAAGAGGTGGGGGCTGGTCGTCGACTTCATTGGCATCGGTCCCGAACTGGCGCGCTCCCTGCACGCGTACGAGCAGCACCACCTGCGTGAGGTCTACGGCTACCAGAACGTCACCGTCGACCACCTCAGCCCGGACTTCGAGGGAACGCAGCCCACCGGTGACGGCCTACTCCTCCAGGCGGATGCCGCCGCCGATCGGCTCCTCCAAGACCTGCACGGCTCCGTCGCCCGCTTCCTCGAAGGGCGAAACCTGGCGTCGTACGACGCACACGGCTCGGTCACCCTCGCCGACAATCAACGCCGAGAGGACCTTCTCGACCTGCTTGCCGACCCGTTGGAGCGCGGCGAGTTCGACGAATTGGCGCGCGACTTCCTTGAAGCACTCGGAGCCGTCCTGCCTCGGCCATACGCACTCGTCTACGAACAACTCGCAGGCCACCTCGGAGAGGTTCAGTACCTCGCACGGCAGAGGTACTTGGACGGGCGCGACGAGTTCAGCCCGCGCCGGTACGCGGCGAAGGTGCGCAGGCTCATCGCCGACCATCTTCGGGTCACTGGCGTCGAGCTGCGGATTCCCCCTGTGGAGTTGACCGCGCCCGACTTCTTCGAACGCGTCGACGCCAACCAGGACGCACGCGCCAGGACCCGCTACATGGTGAGCCGGCTTCGAACGCACATCACAGCCAACATCGGCGCGGACCGGGCTCGCTACGAACTTTTCAGCCGCCGGCTGGAAGAGATCGTCCAGCGGATGCACCAGGACTTCGAGCAGGCCGCGACCGAGCTCGCACAGCTTGTCGGTGACGTCACCGAGGACGTCGAAGACTCGGGGCCAAGTCTCGACCCGCGAACCGACGGACCGGTGTACCGCTCGCTGGTGAGGGGGCTGGAGCGAATTGTCGCGATCCCTGAGCCGACGGAGGATGACCTGGCCTGGGCGGCGCACCAGCTCTCTACGGATATAGCGCTCCTTGTGAGAAACCCGCACTTTCCCGCTCAAGCCGATGCGCGCAACGACGTGCGCAAAGAACTCCGCCTCAAGGTGGCCGAACACCTCCGCGTGGAATGGGAGAGGACCGCCGACATGGCGGCGGAGCTTCTGGAACTCGCCGTGGAGCGATGCGACGACTTCCGGCGCTATGGGGCATGATCACATCGGTGGGAGTGGCGCGGGCGGCTTCTGTCGGTGCCTGATGGTACGAATGCCACGTGAGCACGACCGTCCAGTCCGCCCTCGCTTCACTTCCCATGCCAAGGGAGTGGAGGTGGCATGTGGTCGTCCGACCGCGGCGTCGGACGCTGGGAATCGAGATCCAAGAGGACGGCGGTCTGCTCTTCGCGGTACCACCGGACGCCGATCCGCAGGCAGTCGCCGAGGCTGTACGTACCCGGCTGTCACGCCTCGCCGATGAGGTCGGGCGGCGTAAGCGTAGCGGAGGACAGCCGATCAAGGAACTGGTGGGCGGCGCAAGCTTCGCGTACCTCGGGCGGCATCATCGGTTGAAGGTTGTGGCCGCCGAGCCCCATCGGCGAGTGCGATTGCATCAAGGTTGGCTGGAGCTTCCCGACACCGGATCCTCGCAACAGGGTGCTCGCTTGCTCGCCGAGTGGTACGCCGCGCGAGGCAGTCGATGGGTGACCACCCGCGTGGCGCCCTTGGCCGAACGCACAGGCGTCACCCCGAGAGAAGTGACCGTCCGAGATCTCAGCGAGCGCTGGGGAGCTTGTGAACCAGACGGTTCGATCGCACTGCATTGGGCGCTAATGCAGTTGCCAGCGAGTTTGGTGGACCTGGTTCTCGTCCACGAACTGACGCATCTGAAGGTCTCAGCTCATGGTGCCGCGTTCCGGCGCAGAATGCGCATGGTGCTCGGAGACCTGGAGTCGTTGGAGCGCCGTTTTGCAGAGGCCGAGCCAGATCTTTGGCGAGGAGCCGTCTGAATTCTCACACGTTGAAGCGGAACTCGACCACGTCGCCGTCGGTCATGACGTAGTCCTTGCCCTCCATGCGGACCTTGCCCGCCGCGCGGGCGGCCGCCATCGAGCCGGCGGCCATCAGGTCGTCGTAGGAGACGATTTCCGCCTTGATGAAGCCGCGCTCGAAGTCCGTGTGGATGACGCCCGCGGCCTGGGGGGCCGTCGCGCCCTGGGGGATCGTCCAGGCGCGGGACTCCTTCGGGCCTGCCGTCAGGTACGTCTGCAGGCCGAGCGTGTGGAAGCCCGCACGGGCCAGCGAGTAGAGGCCCGGCTCCGGCTGGCCGACCGACTCCAGGAGCTCGCGGACCGACTCCTCGTCGTCCAGTTCCAGCAGCTCCGCTTCGACCTTCGCGTCGAGGAACACCGCGTCCGCCGGGGCGACCAGCTTGGTCAGCTCCTCGCGGCGGGCTTCGTCGGTGAGGACGCCTTCGTCGGCGTTGAAGACGTACAGGAACGGCTTCGTCGTCAGGAGGCTGTGCTCGCGAAGCAGTTCGAGGTCGACGTCCTTCTGAGCCGAGAAGAGCGTGCGCCCGCTGTCGAGGATCTCCTTCGCCTTCTGCGCGGCCTCGAGCGCGGGCTTCGCTTCCTTCTTGGTCCGCGCTTCCTTCTCCAGCCGCCAGACGGCCTTCTCGAGGGTCTGCAGGTCGGCCAGGATCAGCTCGGTGTTGATCGTCTCGATGTCGCTCAGCGGATCGATCCGGCCGTCGACGTGGATCACGTCCGGGTCGTCGAACACCCGGATGACCTGGCAGATCGCGTTGGCCTCACGGATGTTCGCGAGGAACTTGTTGCCCAGCCCGGCACCCTCGGAGGCGCCCTTCACGATGCCCGCGATGTCCACGAAGGACACGACCGCCGGGACGATCTTCTCCGACTTGTGCAGCTCGGCCAGCTTGTCCAGCCGGGGGTCCGGCAGCGGGACCACGCCGACGTTCGGCTCGATCGTCGCGAACGGGTAGTTCGCGGCGAGCACGTCGTTGCGGGTCAGCGCGTTGAACAGGGTGGACTTGCCGACGTTGGGCAGGCCGACGATACCGAGGGTGAGGCTCACGACCCCGCAGTCTACGTGGCTGCCCCGGTCGGGCCCCACGCACCCAACGCCGCGTCGGATTTCCGCCAGCCACGGCGCTGACCTGCTGGCATGCTCGAATCCATGGTCACGACAACCGAAGCGCCGGCGCTCTGGCGCGACGTCGAACGCTGCTACCGCGTGGTCACCGCCCGCGACTCGCGCTTCGACGGCCAGTTCATCATGGCCGTCCGCACCACCGGCATCTACTGCCGCCCGTCGTGCCCGGCGTCGACGCCGAAGGCGCAGAACGTCCGCTTCTTCCCGACGTCGGCGGCCGCGCAGGCCAACGGCTTCCGCGCCTGCCGCCGCTGCCTGCCCGACGCCGTACCCGGCTCGCCCGACTGGAACGTCCGCGCCGACCTCGCGGCGCGGGCGATGCGCCTGATCTCGGACGGGACTGTGGAGCGCGAAGGTGTCCCCGGCCTCGCGCGCCGGCTCGGTTATTCGGAACGTCAGCTCGGCCGGGTCCTGACCGCCGAACTCGGCGCGGGCCCGCTCGCCTTGGCCCGGGCGCACCGCGCCCACTCGGCGCGGCTGCTCATCGAGCTGTCCGAGCTGCCGCTGACCGACGTCGCGTTCGCGGCGGGGTTCTCGAGTGTGCGGCAGTTCAACGAGACGATCCGCGAGGGGTTTGCGACAACGCCTTCGCAGCTTCGCGCTTTCGCGGCTTCACGACGGGGGCGCCACGGCGACGTGAGCGGGACGCGCCTCAGCCTGCGCCTGCCGTTCCGGCCACCGTTCGACGCTCTGGGCCTGCTTCGGTTCTTCGCCGACCACGCGTTGCCGGGGGTAGAGGTCGTCACTTCGGAGTCCTACGCCCGGTCGCTGTGGCTCGCCCACGGCACCGGCGTCGTCCGGCTGACGCCGCGACCGGACCACGTGCGCTGCGAGCTGGTGCTCACCGACCTGCGTGACCTCGGCAGCGCGGTCAGCCGGGTCCGCCGCCTCCTCGACCTCGACGCCGACCCGGCGGCGGTCACGCGCGTACTCGGCGCCGACCCGGCGCTGGCCCCGCTGGTGGCGGCGGCGCCGGGGATCCGGGTGCCAGGCACGGTAGACGGCGAGGAACTGCTGCTCCGCACCCTGCTCGGCGACGAGGTGCCCGGCTCGCTCGGCCCGCTCGGGTCGCTCGGGTCGCTCGGGTCGCTCGGGTCATCCGGGGTACTCAACTCGCTCGGAGCGCCCGGTCCGCTCAGCTCGCCTGGGGTGCTCGGCTCTCCCGGAGCGCCCGATCCGCTCAGCTCGCCGGGGGTGCTCAACTCGCCCGGAGCGCCCGATCCGCTCAGCTCGCCGGGGGCGCTCAACTCGCCCGGGTCGCTCGGCCAGCTCAACTCGCCCGGAGCGCCCGGCCCGCTCAGGGCGTTCGACTCGCTCCGTTCGCCCAGCACCCTCGGCGGCCTCGGCGAGGAGATCCCCGGCGAGTGGGGCGTCACGCGGCTCTTCCCGGCCACGGCCCAGCTGGCGGCCACCGGCCACCCCGTCGCGGTCGCGCTGGCCGAGGGGCGGCTCGACGTGCACGTCGGCCGGGATGCCGCCGACCTGCGGGCGGAGCTGCTGGCGTGCCCGGGGATCGACGCGTCGACCGCGGACTACGTGCTGATGCGCGTCCTCGGCGCCCCGGACGTCCTGCTCGTCGAGGACGCCGCGGTCCGGCACGGCGCGGAAGCACTGGGCATCGCTCCGGAGTCGTTGCCGGAGCACGCGCGCCGGTGGACCCCGTGGTGCTCCTACGCCAGCAGATACCTCCAGCGCGCCGCCGGCTGAGCCGCGTCAGCCCTGCTCGCCCTGCCACAGCAGGGCCTGGGCCACGATCACCTGGTCGCCGTCGAACGTCGCGGCCGGCGAGCCGTGCAGGCGGTAGCCGAGCTCCAGTGCCTCGCTGACGCGGTGGCAGAACTTCGCGTCGTCGGGGCCGGTGAGCAGGCGGTAGCGGGGCAGGCCGTTCGGCGGCTGGTCCGTCATGGCTTCATCTTGTCCGAGCGATCAGCCGGCGCGCACCTCCAATGTCGAGCCCGTGCGGGACTTGCGGACCCGCAGCCGCGTCGGGATGCGCTGCCGCAGTTCCTCGACGTGCGACACGAGGCCCACCACCCGGCCGCCGGCTCGCAGCTCGTCGAGGATGTTCATCACGACGTCGAGCGTTTCGGCGTCCAGGGTGCCGAAGCCCTCGTCGACGAACAGCGTGTCCAGCAGCGCGCCGCCGGTCTCTCCCGCGACGACGTCGGCCAGCCCCAGCGCGAGAGCGAGCGACGCGAGGAAGGATTCGCCGCCGGACAGCGTCTTCGCCGGGCGGATGGTGCCCGAGTAGTCGTCCAGCACGTCGATGCCGAGCCCGCCGCGGGTGCCGCGCGCGCCGGCCGCGTCCGAGTGCACGAACGAGTAGCGCCCCTGGCTCATGGTGCGCAGCCGGTGTGTGGCCGCGACCGCCACCTCTTCCAGCCGCGCCGCCAGCACGTACGACCGCAGCGACATCTTCCGGCTGTTCTGCCCGCGCCCGTTGACGACCTCCGCCAGCGCCCGCAGTTCGGCGTACGCCGCTTCGGCCGGCGCCAGCCCGGCGAGCGCCTTCCGCAGCAGGCCGGCCAGCCTCGTCAGCTCCTCGTGCTGCGCGGCGGCCACCCGCAGCGCCGCGTACGCCGAGTCGGCCCGCGCCCGCGCCAGTTCGGCCGCGTCGGCCGCGCGGTCGACGTCCGCGACGTCGTCCGGCGAGATCCCGAACAGGTCCGGCTCGGACAGCAGCGCCCGTGCCCCGGCCGCGGTCGCCTCGGCTTCGGCGATGCCCTGTTCGAGCTTCTCGATCTGCTCGTCCGGCAGCATCGCGGCCCGCGCCTTCTTCAGCGACGTGAACCCCTTCGCCGTGACCGCCGCTTCGACCAGCGTGCGTTGCTCGGCCACCCGTTCCCGGGCGCCGATGACCGCCGTCCGGGCCTCGGCGACTGCTTCGAGAGCCTCCGCCAGGCCGATCAGGTGCCCACGCCGGGCCGCGACGTCCGCGAACTCGCCGCGTCCGGCGACCAGCCGCCGTTCGCGCTCGGCCAGCCGTTCTTCGAGGGCGCGGACGTCGGTCGTCGCCTCGGTCGCCGCCTGCTCGGCCTGACGGCGGCGCTCGGTGCGCGCCTCGAGGTCTCGCTCCAAGAGGACGACCTGCTGCCCCAGTTTCGCCTTGCCGGCCGCTTGCTGGGTCAGCACCGCGACCGTCGACCGGGCTTCCGCCAGCTCGGCGGCGATCGACTCCGCCGTGCGCCCGGCCAGCCGTTCGAGCAAGCCGGCCAGCCGCGCCTTCGCCTCTTCGAGCGCGACCACGACCCGCTGCCGTATCGCGTCCGCCGCCTGCTCGGCTTCTTCGGCGGCCCGCTCCTCGGCCGGGTCGACCAGCTCGGCGTCCCGGTTCGCCGGCGACGGGTGCTCGGCCGACCCGCACACCGGGCACGGCGCCCCCTCCGGCAATGCGGCGGCCAGCTCGGCCGCCATCCCGTCGAGCCGCCGCTCGCGCAGGTCGAGTCGCCGCTGCCGCGCCGCTTGGTGCGTGTCGATCACCTCGCGCAGCTTCGCCTCGCCGCGTCCGACTTTCGCTTGCGCCTCGGGCAGCTCGGCCGCGTCACGCGCCGCGGCCGCCAGCTCCTCGACCTTGGCGCGGGCCCCGTCGAGCTTGGCTTCCGCCTCGGCCGCTTCGAGGGCGTCCGCCCGCAGCTTGGCCAGCCGGCCGGGGATCGCGGCCAGCTCGGCGGTCAGCTGCTCGGCCTGCTGCTGGGCCGTGACGGCGGCCAGCTTCCGGTCGTCGCGCCGCATCACGTCGATCTGCTGCTGCTCGGCTTCGGCGACCAGCTCGGCGACCGCGCCGGCCTCTTCCCGCGCGGTGGCCGCCCGCGCCTTCAGGTCACCGGTCGCGCGGGTGCCGAACTCCCGCAGGTGCCCACCGCACGCCTTCTCCGCCTGCTCGGCTTCGGCGAGTTCGGCGGCCCGGCGGTCCAGCAGGTCGGCTTCGACGGCGACCCCGGCCGCCCGCCGCGCGGCCGCGACCTCCTGCGCCCACTCGGCCCGCTGCGGCGCCTGCTCGGTGATCTCCAGGAGCCGCAGGTGCGCGGTGCGGACGCGCCGGATCTTCTCCGCGCCCGCGCGCTCTTCCTGCAGGTAGACGTCCGCGCGCTGGGCGGCCGCCCGCGCGCGTTCCTCCTCGGCCGTGACCTGCCCGACGCGTTCGCCCGAGGCGGCGAGCACGCCGGCGACCCACTCGGCGACGTCGGTCTCCGGTGGATCCTGCTGTGCCTCCTGCGCGTACCGGGCCAGCAGCTCCCGCACGTCCTGCTGCCGTTTTTCCAGCTCGCGGCCGCGCTCGGCCCGCAGGTCGGCGAACCAGCGTTCGACGTCGGCGAAGCGCTCGGTGCCGAAGAGCCGCTCGAGGAGCTTCTCGCGCTCGGCGGTGTCCGACCGCAGGAACCGGGCGAACTCGCCCTGCGGCAGCAGCACCACCTGGAAGAACTGCGCCGCGGTCATCCCGAGCAGCCGCTCGACGGTGCGTGCGACCTCCTCGATCCGGATCAGGCCCTCGGGGGCCAGGCCGGCGGGCGCGGTGCCGATCCAGCTCAGGGACACCCGGGCCTGCTGAGTGGTCGTGCCCTCGCCGCGCCGCTTAGGCCGCTGGTACTCCGGGTTGCGCACAATCTTCAGCCGGTGCCCCTGCACGGTGAGCTCCAGCGCGACCTCGGTGACCTGGTCGGAATCGGCGAGGTCGCAGCGCAGCCGCTTGGCTTCGTTGCGGGCGCCCGGGACCACGCCGAACAACGCGAACGCGATCGCGTCGAGCAGCGTGGTCTTGCCCGCCCCGGTTTCGCCGTGCAGGAGGAAGAGACCGTCGGCGCCGAGCACGTCGAAGTCGACCACTTCGCGTGCGCAGTACGGCCCGAAGGCTTCGACCTCCAGCCTGTGCAGCCTCATTTCGCGAGGGCCCCCCGGTCGGCCGCTTCCAGTGCCTTGAAGAGGAGCTGCTCTTCGCTCTCGGTCGGCGGGGCGCCGCGGCAGTCGTCGAGGAAGCTGCGCGAGATCTCGATGTCGGACCGGCCGCGGACGGCTTCGGAATAGCGCAGCGGGGCGCCGTCGTGGCCGCCCGCGGGCTCCCACTCCAGGTGCACCGCGTACGGGAACCGCTCGCGCAGGCGCCGCATCGCGTCCACCGGGCGGACCCGGTCGGTGACCGTGACCGAGAGGAAGTGGCCGAGGTGGACCTCGTGCGCCGGGTCGTGCAGGAGGTCCTCGATCTCGCCGCTGATCGTGGCGAGCGCCCGGGGCACCGGCAGCTCGTGCCGGCGCACCTCGCCGAGGCCACCGGCGTCCACGTCGACCAGCCAGACCGATTTCCGTTGGCGCGCTTCGGAAAACGAGTACGCCAGCGGGCTGCCGGAGTAGCGGAGGTGCTCGGCGAGCGTCTGCGGGCCGTGGAGGTGGCCGAGGCCCACGTAGTCGACGCCGTCGAAGACCGAGCCGGGCACCTGCTCGACGCCGCCGACCGCGATCGTCCGCTCGGACTCGGTCGGTTCGCCGCCGGTGACGAACGCGTGCGCGAGCACGACCGACCGCACGCCCGGCCGGGTGGCGAGGTCCGCGCGGATCCGGCGCATGGCCTCGGTGAGCACGCCGGTGTGGCCGCGAGCCTCCGGCACGCCCAGCGCGTGGCGCGCCGGTTCCGGTTCCAGGTAAGGGATGCCGTAGACGGCGACCGGCCCGTGGTCGTCGTCGAGCAGCACCGGTTCGGCCAGCCCGCCGACGGTGGTGCGCAGGTGCAGGCCGCCCGCCGCGGCGAACTCCGCGAAGGCGCCGAGCCGGGGCGCGGAGTCGTGGTTTCCGGGCGTGACGATCAGCTGGGCGCCGGCCGCGCGGATCCGGGCGACGGCCGCGGTGGCCACCCGGACCGCCTCGGCGGAGGGCACCGCGCGGTCGTAGACGTCGCCTGCCACCAGGACGGCGTCGATCGCCTCGCCGGCCACGAGGTCGGCGAGGTGCCCGAGCACCGCTTCCTGTTCCGCGAGCAGATCGGCGCCGTGGAACGTGCGGCCGATGTGCCAGTCGGAGGTGTGCAGGAATCTCACGGAAGCCAAGGTACGACCCGGGTCCGACGAAAACCCGGAGGCTCGCCGCCCGCTCACTCGAACGTGTGTACTAACACGAGAGTGCCGGTTCGGACACGCCCTGCGGGGAATCGAAGTGTTCGCAGGTCAGCTACCCAGAGCGACGGTCCGGGTGCGGTTTTTGTCGGTGGGGTCCGCCATGATGTCCCCGCGGTCCGATTCCGGCCGGAGGGAGGAGACGAAGTGGCGACAGTGCTGACCACCGCGGCGATCGTGCTGGCGGTCCTGCTGCTCGTCGCCGTCGCGGTGCTGTGGCGGCTGTACAACGACGGGATGCGCCGGGCGGACGCGGCGGCCCGGCTGGTGGCGGCCGAGCGCGCGAAGGCGGATCAGCAGCAGCTGGCGCTGCGGCGCTACGAGGTGGCGTTCGCGTCGATCAGCGGGCGCGGCGAGCTGGGCGAGCAGGTGCTGGTCGAGACGGCGCGCGCGCTCGGGCTGCGCGAAGACCTCCACTTCACGCTGCAGACCGACCTGGCGGGCGGCGGCGCGGCGAAACCGGACATGGTGCTGAGCGTCGGCGGCGGCCGCACGGTGCCGGTCGACGCGAAGGCGAGCATGGCGACGTGGTCGGAGGCGATCGAGACCGACGACCCGGACGAGCGGATCGACGCGTTGCGCGCGCACGTCCGTCAGATCCGTTCACGCGCGGCCGAGCTGGCGGGCAAGGGTTACCAGCGCTGGGCGGACGCGATCTACGGCACGATCATGTTCGTCCCCTCGGACGCGGCGGTGGTCGCGGCGATGGACACGGACCCGGAGCTGCTGAGGTGGCTGATCGACCGCCGGGTGTTCCTGTGCGGCCCGACGGGCTTCGGGGTCCTGGCTTCGGCGGCCCTGTTCGCGGCGAGCGACCGGACGCTGGAGGCGGACGTCGAGCAGGTCCGCGCGGGAGCGGCGGCGGCCCACCGGGCGGCCGGTGGCGCGGTGGAGGCGCTGAACCTGTCGAGCACGCACCTGCAGCGGTTCCTGTCGGCCCGGCGGCGGGAGCTGGAGGCGCTGGAAACGTTCCGGGCGACGGTGGCGCCGTTGACGGACGCGTCGGGTAGTCCGGCGCCGGTCCCGACGGTGCGGAAGGGAGACGAACTGGCGGCAAGCTGAGCGACCCGCACCCCGGCGGCGGCCAGGCGGCATCGGCACGGCACCTAGGCGGCTTCGACAGGCGGCTACACGGCCAGGCCAGACGGCGGCGGCACTCCGGGCTCCGCGGCCAGGCAGGCGGCAGCGGCACTCCGGACGCTCCTGCGGCGGCTTCTACAGGCGGCTACGCGGCCAAGCCGGACGGCAGCGGCACTCCGGCTCCTGCGGCGAGACCGGTCGCGGCCTTGCGGCGAGGCCGGTTGCGTTCGGCGGCGCAGGCCAGGTGGGATCGGCGGCGCAGGCCGATGGCGAGCAGCGGCGCAGGCCGGGCGCGCTCTTGCGGCGACGCCGGGCGCGAGCAGCAGCGCAGGCCGGGCGCGCTCTTGCGGCGACGCCGGGCGCGAGCAGCAGCGCAGGCCGGGCGCGCTCTTGCGGCGACGCCGGTTGCCAGCAGCCGCGCAGGCCGGGCGCGATCGGTAGCGCAGGCCGTCTCGGCCGGCGAGCCGCCGGCCGGCGGCGCATGAGCCACCGGCGGCCCGGGCGACCCGAGCGCATGCCGAGCCGGGCGAGCGGCGGCGCGGGCCCTCGACCACGTGGCCACGCACACGGCGAGCAGCCGCGCGGGCGACGCGATCAGCGGCGCAAGCCACCTCCAGCGGCGGCCAAGCCCGCGCAGGTAGCCTCAAGGACCGGCGCCGTACCGCGAGCATGCTCGCGGCCGTCGTGACCAGGCACGATCCGCCGCCGAGTGAGCCCTGCGCAAGTCGCTCGAAGCCCAACCGCACACCTCCGCACCCTCGCCTGAGCACTCGTGGCGAAGGTCCCCAGCACCGTTACCGTCCGCTTCGGCCTGGCCTCCGGGTCAGGCCGCCGGGTGGCTTTAGCCCCACGTCGGCGGCGGTGCTGGCAAGATCTTCACAACCACGAGATACGGTGTTGCCCTGTGACCGCGATTCGCGATCGCCAGAGCGATCCAGATGCCGACGACGTCCCTGTCCCGTGGGATGAGCGTCCTGTCGTCGGTTCGAGGCGCGGACTGCCCTGGTGGGCGGCGGTCCTGGTCGGCCTCGTCCTGGCGGTCGTAGGCGCCCTCCTCGGCAAGCCGAGTCAGGCGAACATTCCGGTGGTCTTCGTCGTCTGCTACATCGCCGGGGCCGTGATCGCGGTCTGCGCGGTGCGGCGGCGGGGACTGTTCGGGCCGATGGTGATGCCGCCGCTCGTGCTGGCCGTCACCGTGCCCGGCGTCATCCTGCTGACCTCGGGTTCGCAGGGTGACGACATGCTGGCTAAGGCCCTCAACATCGGCAGCCCGCTGATCAACAGCTTCCCCATGATGGCCATCACCACCGGCATCACGCTGCTGATCGGCTTCGTCCGCATCTTCCGCGAGCGCGACCCGGACGCCCCGAAGAAGGCCAAGGCCGTCGAGGACGACGACGAGCAACCCCGGCCGAGCCGGCCGCGGCCGGCGAACCGGACCGGTCAGACGCCCGTGCCGCCGCGACGTGGCCGGGACGGGGAACCGCCTCGACGTCCGCGTCCCCCTGCGGAAGGCGAACGCCGGACGCCGCGCCCGCCCGCCGGTGACCCGAACACCCGGGGCGCCCGCAAGCCGCCGCCCGCGAACCGGCGGCCGCGTCCGGACGACGCCGACCCGCGTCGGCGTGAGCCTCGCGGTGATGCTCCGCGACGCCGTCCGCGGCCGCCCGAAGACGGCCGGGACGCTCCGCCGCCTCGACGTCCGTCCGGTGGGCGGGGTGCGCCGCCTCGGCGGAACCGTCCCTGGGACGACGAAGAGCGCTGAAGCAACGAGACCGGCGGTCACCTCCAGCCAGGAGATGACCGCCGGTTCGCGGAGGAACCTCAGACCTTGCGCAGTTCCTTGGGCGGCGCGAAGGTGATCTTCTCGTTCGCCGTCGTCACCTCGTTGACGTCGCCGTAGCCGCGCTCGGCCAGCCAGTCCAGCAGCTGCATGACCAGCTCGTCCGGCACCGACGCACCCGACGTGACGCCCACCGTCGTCACCCCGGACAGCCACGCCTCGTCGACCTCGTGCGCGAAGTCGACCAGGTAGGACGCCCGAGCCCCGGCCTTCAGCGCCACCTCGACCAGGCGCTTCGAGTTGGACGAGTTCGTCGACCCGACCACCAGCACCAGGTCGCACTCGGCGGCCATGGCCTTGACCGCGACCTGGCGGTTCGTCGTCGCGTAGCAGATGTCGTCGCTCGGCGGGTCCGCCAGACCCGGGAAGCGCTCGCGGAGCTGGTCGACGCGCTCCATCGTCTCGTCGACCGACAGCGTCGTCTGGGACAGCCAGATCACCTTCGACGGGTCGCGCACCTCGACCTTGTCGACGTCCTCGGCCTTGTCGACCAGCTGGACCTTGTCCGGCGCCTCGCCGGCCGTGCCCTCGACCTCTTCGTGGCCTTCGTGGCCGATCAGCAGGATGTCGTAGTCGTCGTTCGCGAACCGGTTGACCTCCTTGTGCACCTTCGTGACGAGGGGGCAGGTCGCGTCGATCGTGCGCAGGTTCCGGTCCGCGGCCTCCTGGTGCACCATCGGCGAGACGCCGTGGGCGGAGAACACCACGAGCGCGCCTTCGGGCACCTCGGACGTCTCGTCGACGAAGATCGCGCCGCGCTCGCGCAGCGTCTCGACGACGTGCTTGTTGTGCACGATCTCCTTGCGGACGTACACCGGGGCGCCGTAGACCTCCAGGGCCTTCTCGACGGCGATCACCGCCCGGTCCACGCCGGCGCAGTAACCACGCGGTTTGGCGAGCAGCACCCGCTTGCCGGAGGCGGTTCCGGTGATCGTCGGGGTACCCGCGGGCTCGATTCCGGGACTCGCTGAACTCATGGCACCCAGGGTACGGGCAGCCCGGAGCCGAACTCGAAGTCCCTTTCGGGTGAGCTTCGTCCCCCTTCGGTGCTGTGCCCGGGGTCACGCAACGCGCCCGAACCCACCCGTTCGGTTGGGCAGGATGGCGGACATGGGGCAGGCTAGACGCATGAAGCCATTCCCGCTCCCCCTCCGGGTCGCCGCGGGCCTCGCCGTCTCCACCGCCGAGCGGGTTCGTGAGCTTCCCCGGCAGCTCGCCGGACTCCCGGTGACCGTGGTCAGCCAGGTGCTGCAGGCCTCCATGCGCGTCCAGCAGCACGTCACCGAGCTGGCGATCAAGGGCGACAACGCCCTCTCCGGCCTGCGTCCCGTCGAGGACGCGCCCAGCTGGGCGACCTTCGACGAGGACCTCGAAGACGTGCGGCCGAACCTGACGCCGGTCGCCGACGTCCCGGAACCCCGTTCGGAACTCAACGGTCACCCTGGGTCACTTTCCGACCTCGAAGCGGAACTGGGTGATCCGTGGGCCGACGAGGAGCGCGCGCTCGCCGAGGACCACGCCGACGGCGAGAACGACGCCCCGGAGGACAACAAACCGCAGCCCGGCACGCCCAAGATCGACAAGAAGGCCAAGAGCGAGGTTCCGCGGACCAGCGCCGGCGGGTACGAGGGTCCGGCCGGGCTGACCGGCTACGACCAGCTCACCCTCCCGCAGCTGCGGGCCCGGTTGCGCCAGCTGTCGATCCCGCAGCTCGAAACCATCCTCGACTACGAGCGCGCGCACGCCGACCGCTCGTCGTTCACCGGGATGCTGTCCCGCCGGATCGCCAACGCGCGCAAGGCCGAACGAGCCGGGACCGAGCCGCCCGAAGAAACCGGCGACGACGCGGAAGGCCAGTGACCGAAACCGAAGCGAGCACCGCCGAGAAGCCGTGGCCGGTACGCACGGTCGCGCGCAAGATCGGCGACTGGATCCACCGCCTCGGCGCCGTCTGGGTCGAAGGCCAGGTCACGCAGGTCAGCTCCCGCCCGAACACGCAGACGGCGTTCCTCACCCTGCGCGACCCGTCGGCGGACGTCTCGATGTCGGTGACCTGCCCGAACTGGCTGATCCGCGAGATGGAGCCGCCGCTGCGCGAAGGCGCGAGCGTGGTGGTGCACGCGAAGCCGTCGTTCTTCTTCGGCCGCGGCACCATCAGCCTGCGCGCCGACCAGATCCGCGCGGTCGGCATCGGTGAGCTGCTGGCCCGGATCGAACGCCTCAAGAAGCTGCTGACCGCCGAGGGCCTGTTCTCGGCCCAGCGCAAGCGGCCGATCCCGTTCCTGCCGAAGGGCGTCGGGCTGATCACCGGCCGCGCGTCGGCGGCCGAGCGGGACGTCCTGGCCAACGCGCAGGGGCGGTGGCCGCACGTGCGGATCAAGGTGTTCAACACCGCCGTCCAGGGCTCGCAGGCGGTGCCGCAGGTCATGCGCGCGCTGAAGATGCTGGACGCCGACCCCGAGATCGACGTGATCGTCATCGCCCGCGGCGGCGGCAGCGTCGAGGACCTGCTGCCGTTTTCCGACGAAGCGCTCTGCCGCGCGGTGTCGGCCACCGGCACGCCGGTCGTCAGCGCGATCGGGCACGAGCCGGACACGCCGCTGCTCGACTACGTCGCCGACCTGCGCTGTTCGACGCCGACCGACGCGGGCAAGCGGATCGTCCCGGACCTGCGCGAGGAGACCGAACGCGTCCGGCAGATGCGCGACCGCGGGCGCCGCGCCCTGCACGGCTGGGTCGACACCCAGGCGCGGCTGCTGAACCAGATCCGCAGCCGTCCGGCGCTGGCCGATCCCCTCGGACCGATCCAACGGCGCCAGGACGACATCGACGTCCACCGCGAGCGCGCGCGCCGGGCCATGCTGACCTTGCTCGCCAAGGACCAGGCCGAGATCGCCAGCGCGCGGGCCCGGCTCACCGCGCTCGGCCCGGCCGCGACGCTGGCCCGCGGGTACGCGGTCGTGCAGTTCATCGACGCCGAAGGCAACCTCCAGGTACTCCGCTCCGTCTCCGAGGTCGAGGCCGGTGCCCAGCTGCGCGTGCGCGTGGGCGACGGCGCGATCGGCGCGGTGGCGGAAGGGGCACAGGAGTGAGAGCGACGTTCCTCCCGCTCACGGTGGACGCGGCCCGGCGCCTGGGCGCGCGGCCGCTGCTGGACCAGGCGGAGCGCACCGACCGGGCCGCCGCCGAGTGCTGGACGGCGCTGCTCGCCGGCTGCCACAGCGCCGGCCGCCGCGACCTGGGCCCGCAGCTGCGCCGGCTGTCCGAAGCGACGTCGATGCAGGTCGGCTCGCGCTGGTGGTTCGCCGAGGGTGCCGGGCACCGGCGGCGGGTGGCCGGCGCGCAGGAGAACCTCGAAGAGGCGATCGCGGACGGTGACGGCCAGGAGTTCGCGCTGGCGTTCGTCGGGTACGACCACGCCATGGCCAGCGCGGTAGTGTGCGCGAACAGCGTGGAAGCCCGGAAGGTCGGAGAGCACCGAGCGTGAGTGAAGCAGCCAGCGAGGAACTCGGCTACGAGCAGGCCCGCGACCGCCTCGTCGAGGTCGTCCGCGAGCTCGAAGCCGGTGGCCTGTCCCTCGAGCAGTCGCTCGCGTTGTGGGAGAAGGGCGAGAAGCTCGCGAAGGTCTGTGAGCGCCATCTCGAAGGCGCACGCGAACGCGTCGAAGCTGCTCTCGCGTCCGTGGAGTCTTCGGAGGACGAAACCGGCGACGGTCAGTGACGTTTGCCATGTCTTCGGCATCGGGAAACCGGACAGGGATCTGACAGACTTAGCACCCGCCAGTTCCACGATCCGGGAGGCCTGATGTCCACCGAGCCGCGTCGTCGTGAAGCACCCGACCGCAACCTCGCGATGGAGCTGGTCCGGGTGACCGAAGCCGCCGCCATGGCCGCCGGTCGCTGGGTCGGCCGTGGCGACAAGATCGGCGGGGACGGTGCGGCCGTCGACGCGATGCGCCAGCTGGTGTCGACGGTGTCGATGCGCGGTGTCGTCGTGATCGGCGAGGGCGAGAAGGACGAAGCCCCGATGCTGTTCAACGGCGAAGAGGTCGGCAACGGCGACGGGCCGGACTGCGACGTCGCGGTGGACCCGGTCGACGGCACCACGCTGATGGCCAAGGGCATGCCGAACGCGCTCGCGGTCCTCGCGGTCGCCGAGCGCGGCGCGATGTTCGACCCGTCCGCGGTGTTCTACATGGAGAAGCTGGCCGTCGGGCCGGAGGCGGCGGGCAAGGTCGAGCTCGGCGCGCCGATCGCGGAGAACATCCGCCGCGTGGCCAAGGCGAAGAACAGCAGCGTCGGCGACGTCACCGTGTGCGTCCTCGACCGCCCGCGCCACGAGCAGCTCATCAAGGAGATCCGCGACGCGGGTGCGCGGATCCGGTTCATCTCCGACGGCGACGTCGCGGGCGCGATCGCCGCGGCCCGCCCGACCACCGGTGTCGACATGCTGGTCGGCATCGGCGGCACCCCCGAGGGCATCATCGCCGCCTGCGCGATGAAGTGCCTCGGCGGCGAGCTGCAGGGCCGGCTGTGGCCGAAGGACGACGCCGAGCGCGAGAAGGCCATCGCCGCCGGGCACGACCTCGACCGCGTGCTGCTGAACGACGACCTCGTGACCGGCGACAACGTCTTCTTCTGCGCCACCGGCGTCACCGACGGCGACCTGCTGCGCGGCGTCCACTACCGCGAGGGCGGCGCGACGACGCAGTCCATCGTGATGCGGTCCAAGTCCGGGACCGTCAGAATGATCGACGGTTACCACCGGCTCACCAAGCTCCGGGCGTACTCCTCGGTCAACTTCGACGGCCAGCTGGACGCGCCCGACGACGACGTCGTGCCCCCGCTGCCGTAAGGAGATCCGTGCCCAGGCGACTGCTGGTCCTGCTGGTTCTGGTGTTCGCCCTGGTCCCCGCCACCGCATCGGCCGAACCCGGCATCGTCGGGGGCGGCGACGCCGGCGAGCCGTACCCGTTCGCGGCGTCGCTGCACTCCTCGAGCGGCAGGCTGTTCTGCGCCGGCGCGCTGATCGCCCCCACCTGGGTGGTCACCGCGGCGCACTGCGCGTTCGACAAGTCCCCGGCCGCGGTGTCGGTGCGGGTAGGGACGAACGACGCCGGCGAAGGCGGCGAGGTCGCCAAGCTCGCCGGCATCGTCGTCAACCCGGCCTTCAACACCCAGAGCCCGGCGGGCGACATCGCGCTGCTGCGGCTGGCGGCTCCGGTGCGGGCGGCGCCGGTCGGGCTCGCGACGGCGGCGGCACCGGGCACGGCGACCCGGCTCCTCGGCTGGGGTCAGACGTGCCCGAAGCTGAACTGCGGCCAGATCCCGAAGACGCTGCAGCAGCTCGACACGCACATCGTCGAGGGCGCGAAGTGCACTTCGGTGTTCGACGGCACGGCCGAGCTGTGCACGGACAACCCCGGCGGCAAGTCCGGGGCGTGCTTCGGCGACTCCGGCGGTCCCGAAATCGTGCGCGACGGCGACCACTGGTCCCTCGTCGGCGTCACGAGCCGCCCGGGCAACAACGACCCGGAATGCGCGACGGCGCCGTCGATCTACACGTCCGTGGTCGCGTACGCGCCGTGGATCGCGGAGAAGACGAAGGCCTGAACTACTCGGCGTTGCTCGAATGCCCGGGGAACAGGTGGGCGTCCGGGTCGAGCGCGACGGCGATGTTGTTGACGGCCGTCGCGGCCTCGCCGAAGCCGGTCGCGATCAGCTTGACCTTCCCCGGGTACGCGGCGACGTCGCCGGCCGCGTAGACGCGTTCGCGCGCGGTCGCCATCGTCGAGTCGACGGCGATGGCGCGGTGGTCGATCTCCAGCCCCCAGCTCTCGATCGGCCCGAGGTCGGCGGTGAACCCGAGCGCCGCGACGACGGCGTTGGCCGGCAGCCGCTCTTCTTCGGCGCCCTTGACCGCGATGTCGACGGCTTCGAGCGCGCCGTCGGCGTTCTCGACGAACCGCGTGACCTCGGCGTCGGTGATGATCCGGGTCCCGAGCTCGCGCGCCTGCCGGACGATGGACTCGGCGGCGCGGAACTTGGCGCGGCGGTGCACGAGCGTCACGCTCGCCGCGACCGGGTGCAGCGCGAGGATCCAGTCGAACGCGGAGTCCCCGCCGCCGACGACCACGACGTGCTGCCCGGCGTGCGCCTGCAGCGCCGGGACGAAGTGGACCATGCCGCGCCCGAGCCAGCCGTCGCCGGCGGGCAGCGGGCGCGGGGTGAACTCGCCGATGCCCGCGGTGATGAGGACGGCGCCGGCCTTGAGGGTCTCGCCGCCGTCGAGGGTCAGTTCGACCTCGTCGCCGACGGTCTCGAGCTTCTCGGCCTTGCGCCCCAGCAGGTACTTCGGCTTGAACGGCGCGGCCTGCTTGACCAGGCCGTCGACCAGATCGCGGCCGCGGACCTCGGCGAACCCGCCGACGTCGTAGATCATCTTCTCGGGGTACATCGCGGTGACCTGGCCGCCGGGCTCGGGCAGCGAATCGACCACCGCCATGGAGAGGCCGCGGAACCCGGCGTAGTAGGCGGCGAACAGGCCGGTCGGGCCCGCGCCGATGATCACGAGGTCGTAGGAGTCCCCAGGGACTTCAGTCATGCTCGCTCCAGCCAGTGGTGGATGGCGGTGATCGAGAACACATCCGATCCTAGCCGGATCGGAGTTCACTCGACGTGGTGCGACACCGGCGTCCGGACGACCGGCGGCCACCCTGGGGCGTGCGGCGGACGCTGCTGAGCGGGTTGGCCGCGGCCGTCGTGCTGCTCGGCTGGTTCGTGCTCGCGGTCTGGCTCTCGCTGCCGTCGGCGGAAGCGGACGGTCTGGTGTTCTTCGTGGCCGGGTCCTTCGTGCTCCTGCTGGTGCTCGGCCGCTGGCTGGCCAGGACGGGCGCGTTGCTCGTGCTGCTCGGCCTGCTGCCGGCGTACTCCGCGTTCTTCGGCGGCTGGGCGGCGACGGGTGACGAGATCCTGCTCGCCCGGGGCCGGCCGGTCGACGCCGTGGTGGCGGCGGAGACCCCGCACCGCCTCAAGGCCGGCATCGACTACACGTACGACCTGCGGAACCCGGACGGCAGCACCGGCTCACTCGACCCGGGCGTCGACACCCGCCTAAAGGTCGGCAGCCGGGTACCGGTCGTCGAAGACCCCGGCGGCCTCGTCGCGACCCAGCGGGCGGGAAAGCAGGACCCGGCGGTGCCGCTGGTTTTCGCGTGCCTGGGCGCGGGTGGCCTCATCGGTTCGGTGGCCGTGACGGCGACGGCCGGCGAGCGGCGCAGGGTGCGCAACGCCACCACGCGCTGACGGCTTGGTCTCGTCCCCTGCCTTTCGCCCGCTCCGGACGAGACGGCTCGGCCGACGATCCACAGCCTCGCGCGGTTGTGGACACCCGGCAGCCTGACACCCCGAACACCGGGTCTTACCGGTGGCCGCCGATGGACTGGCCAAGGGGACGCCCCCAGGGAGGCGGTTTCTGGCGGTCGTGGTGGCGGCCTTCGCCGCGGCCCGCCAGTACTTCGCCGTCCGGTAGCCGACCCCGACCCGCCGCGCCGCCTCCCGGCTGCCCACACCCTGACCCACCAGCGCAAGGCAGACGGCCCGGTCAAAGGTTCGGGACCTTGCCACACATCCCTGGAAACCACCCCCGCCGTCGCAGGGTGCGCAACGCCACCACGCGGTAACTCCCGAACAGGTCCAGAATCGGTGTCATGGCTGATCAGGAATACCGGATCGAACACGACACCATGGGCGAGGTCCGCGTGCCTGCCGACGCGCTCTACCGCGCGCAGACCCAGCGGGCCGTCGAGAACTTCCCCATCTCCGGCCGGGGGCTGGAGCGGGCTCAGATCCGTGCGCTCGGCCTGCTCAAGGCCGCCGCCGCGCGCGTCAACCTCAAGCTCGGTGTGCTCGACGCCGATGTCGCGGAGGCCATCGCCGAGGCCGCCGACGAGGTCGCCGAAGGGCTGCACGACGCGCACTTCCCGATCGACGTCTTCCAGACCGGGTCCGGTACCTCGTCGAACATGAACGCCAACGAGGTCATCGCCACGCTCGCCAGCCGGGCCCTCGGCCGGGACGTGCACCCGAACGATCACGTCAACGCGTCGCAGTCCTCGAACGACACCTTCCCGACGACCATCCACGTCGCTGCCACCGAAGCCGTGCTCAAGGACGTCGTCCCGGCGCTCGAACACCTCGCCGGTGCCATCGAGGTCCGCGCCGCCGAGTGGGCCGGCGTCGTGAAGTCCGGGCGCACGCACCTGATGGACGCCGTGCCGATCACGCTCGGCCAGGAAGCCGGCGCCTGGGCTTCGCAGGTCCGCTTCGGCGTCGAACGGCTGAAGTCCGGCCTGCCTCGCCTCGGCGAGCTGCCGATCGGGGGCACGGCCGTCGGGTCGGGCCTCAACGCGCCCGAAGGCTTCGGCTCCAGCGTGGCCGCCGAACTCGCGACCGTGACCGGCCTGCCGCTGACCGAGGCCCGCGACCACTTCGAGGCGCAGGCGACGCAGGACAGCGTCGTCGAGACGTCCGGGCACCTGCGCACGGTCGCCGTGTCGCTCAACAAGATCGCGAACGACCTGCGCTGGCTGGGTTCCGGCCCGCGCACCGGCCTCGCCGAGCTGGCGCTGCCGGACCTGCAGCCGGGCTCGTCGATCATGCCGGGCAAGGTGAACCCGGTGATCCCGGAGGCGACGCTGCAGGTCGTCGCGCAGGTGATCGGCAACGACGCGGCCGTCGCGTTCGCGGGCGCCGCGGGCAACTTCCAGCTGAACGTCAACCTGCCGGTGATCGCCCGCAACGTCCTCGAATCGGCGCGCCTGCTCGCGGCCGTCTCGCGGCTGCTGGCGGACAAGGTCTTCGACGGCGTCCAGGCCAACGTCGACCGCGCCCGCACCTACGCCGAAGGTTCGCCGTCGATCGTGACGCCGCTGAACAAGTACATCGGCTACGAAGAAGCCGCCGCGGTCGCGAAGCAGGCGTTGAAGGAGCTGAAGACGATCCGCGAGGTCGTCATCGAACGCGGGTACGTGCAGGACGGCAAGCTCACCGAAGCCCAGCTCGACGAAGCGCTCGACGTCCTCCGCATGGCCCGCGGCGGCAAGTAGCTCACCGCCGGCGCAGGCTCTTGTCCGCCAGCGAAGGCGGGGTGTAGTCCTTCTCCGCCGGGTTCAGGTCCGTGCCCGGCGGGACGATCTCGTCGATCCGGTCCAGCACGTCACCGTCCAGCACCAGGTCCGCGCCCGCGAGCAGGTCGTCGAGCTGGGCGGGCGTGCGCGGGCCGATGATCGCCGACGTCACGTCCGGGTGGGCGCGGACGAACGCCGTCGCGAGGTGCGTGAGCGGCCGGCCGAGGTCGTCGGCGATCTTCTTGAGCTGCGCGATCGCCTCGAACTTGACGGCGTTCTCCGGCAGCGCCGGGTCGAACTTGTGGATCTGCAACGTCCGGCGGCCTTCGGAAAGGTCCACATCGGACGGTTTCAGGTACTTGCCCGACAGCCAGCCGCTGGCCAGCGGGCTCCACGTCAGCACGCCCATGCCGTACTTCCGCGCGGTCGGCAGCACGGCGGCCTCGATCGCCCGGTTGAAGATCGAGTACGGCGGCTGCTCGGCGCGGAACCGCGCCAGGCCCCGCTTTTCCGCCACCCACTGGGCTTCCACGATCTGCTCGGCCGGGAAGTCCGACGACCCGATCGCGCGCACCTTCCCCGCCCGCACGAAGTCCGTGAGCACCGAAAGCGTTTCCTCGATGTCGGTCGCAGGATCCGGCCGGTGCACCTGGTAGAGGTCGACGTAGTCGGTGTCGAGCCGCCGGAGGCTGTCGTCCAGCGCGCGGGTGAGCCAGCGCCGGGACAGCCCGCCCTGGTTCGGGTCATCGCCCATCCGGAAGAAGCCCTTGGTGGCCAGCACGACGTCGTCGCGGCGGCCCTTCAGCGCCTTCCCCACGATCCGCTCGTTCTCGCCGTGGCTGTACATGTCCGCGGTGTCCCAGAAGTTGACCCCGGCGTCGAGCGCCGTGTGCAGCATCCGGACCCCCTCTTCGTGGTCCGGGTTGCCCCACTGCCCCAGCATCATCGCGCCGAACGCGTACTCGCTGACCGAAATCCCCGTGCCGCCCAGAACTCGTCGTTCCATGCCACCACCCTGCGGCCGGCGGGGACGCCGGACCAGGTCACGCGCAACCTGGGTCCGGCAGTACCAGGCGGGCGGCCGTGAGCCGGGGATACTGGAGGGCATGAGTGACGCAGCCGAGCTCGGCGCCTTCCTGAAGGCGCGCCGCGCCGCACTGGACCCCGCCGGCCTGGGCCTGCCGCCCGGGATCACGCAGCGGCGGGTCAAGGGCCTGCGCCGCGAAGAGCTGGCGCAGCTGTCCGGCATCAGCGTCGACTACTACACGCGGCTGGAGCAGGGACGCGCGAAGAACGTCTCGGACGCCGTCCTCGACGCGCTGGCCCGCGCGCTGCGGCTCAACCCCGGCGAGGAGGCCTACCTGCGCAACCTCGCCGCGCCGAAGCGCCGGGACGAGCGCGCGCCGCAGCGGGTCCGGCCCGAGCTGCAGCAGCTGCTCGACGCCATCGGGACGCCGGCGTTCGTCTTCGGGCGGTACATGGACGTGCTCGCCTGGAACGCCCTCGGCGGCGCCGTCGCGTTCGCCTTCGCCGACCTCGACGAGCGCAACATGCCGAAGCTCGTCTTCACCGACGAACGCGCGAAGCAGCTGCACCCGGAGTACGACGCCGTCTGCCGCGAGCTCGTCGCGAACCTGCGCGCGGAAAGCGGCCGGCACCCCGGCGACCCGCGGTTCGCCCAGCTGATCGGCGAGCTTTCGCTGGCCAGCGAGCAGTTCCGGAAGCTGTGGGCCGAGCACGCCGTGCGGGAGAAGGCGCAGGGGTGGAAGGTGCTGATGAACCCCGTCGTCGGCGAGCTGCGGCTGCGCTACGAGACGCTGCGGCTGCCCCAGGACCCCGACCAGGGCCTGGTCGTCTACCACGCCGAACCGGGGTCGGAAACCGAACGCGCGCTCGGCCTGCTGGCCAGCTGGATCGCCGCCGATGAACGGCCGGTGAACACTCGGTCGTCGCAGCCCCACGCCGGGTGAGCCCTGCCTAGGCTCCTTGTCCTGGGGAGCCGGGGGTGGGGAGCAGCACGGTGGGTGTCGGCGCGACCATGCAGTCCCTCGCCGAGATACTGAGCTCCGACTCCGGCAGCCTCGTCCTCGGCGTCGCCGCGCTGGTCGCGATCGCCGCGCCGTTCATCGACCGCTACTTCATCCGGCGGCGCCGGCTGACGTTCCGCGTGCTCTACAACTCCAAGATCGGGCTGTCCCCGATCGACCTGCACGACGGCGAGAACGGCTCGGCGCAGGCGGCCCCGCAGCTCGAACAGGTCGGGCGGCTGCTCGATCGGATGAGCATCGTCGTCATCCGGATCCACAACACCGGCGGGTTCGACATCGCGCCCGGCGACTTCGAAATCCCGCTGTCGTTCACCTTCGGCAGCCGGATCGTCTGGGACGCGCGGGTGTCCGACGCGACCGACGACGGCCTGCGCCAGCACGTCCGCGACGGCCTCGAGTTCTTCACGCGCGAGAGCCCGCAACGGCCGGTCGAAGCCGTGCAGCTGGCCCGCGTGCGCGCGTGGCTGCCGAAGCGGTTCGCCGGGCTGACCGCGGCCGAGCCCCCGCCCGAGGCGCCCGAGTGGCACGGCGTGCGGCTGGCGCGGCTTTCCCTGAAGCGCAAGGAGAAGTTCAAGCTCGTCGTCGTCCTGCGCGAATCGGCCGGGCACGACGGCGAGATCAGCAAGGAGATCGAGCACCACGCGCGGCTCGCCGCCGGCCGGATCAAGGACGACCGCAAGCAGCGCCGGTTCGGCTGGCCGGTCATCACGACCGCGGTCGGGGTGCTGCTCACCGGTGCCCTGCTGGCCACGCTGCTCGTGTCCTGGTCGCGACCGGCCGTCTCCGCGCAGTGCGCCACCGGGAAGCTGTCGGTCGAGGGGTCGAGCGCGTTCGTCCCGATCATCGACCGCATCGCCGCCGAGTACCACGGCCAGTGCGACGGCGCCGCGATCACGACCCGCGCGACCGGCAGCGTCACCGGGGTCCGCGCGCTCGCCCCGGTCGACGCGGCGGGCAAGAACGGGCTGGCGGTGCTGTCGGACGGCCGGTCCGGGGAAGCCGGGCCTGACCTCGAGGCGAAGGCCGTCGCGGTGGTCGTCTACAGCCTGGTCGTCAACCGCGCCGCCGGCGTCGACAAGCTGACGACCCAGCAGGTCGAGGACGTCTTCAGCGGCCGCGTGCGGAACTGGGACCAGCTGCGGCCGGGGCCGTCGGTGCCGATCGGGATCGTCGGGCGCGGACAGGAGTCCGGCACGCGCAAGACGTTCGAGCAGAAGGTGCTCGGCGGGGCCGAGGACCGGCTGACGTCGGACTCGTGCCGCAAGCCGGAGCGCGACCCGGCCGCGGCGACCACCCGCTGCGAGCGCGGCACGACGGCCGAGGTGCTCACCGAGGTCGCGAACGTGCCGGGCGCGATCGGCTACGCCGACGTCCCGGCGGCCAAAACCGCGGCCGCCCGCGACCAGCAGGTGACGATCGTGCAGCTCGACGGCCACTACCCGGACACCACGACGATCGGTGCCGGCTACCGCTTCTGGACCGTCGAGTACCTCTACACGAAGGGCGTACCGGACGGCGAGAGCGTGCTGAAGCGGTTCCTCGACTACCTGGCGAGCGCGACCGCCCGCGCCGAGCTGCAGGACGCCGGGTACACCCCCTGCGTGACCAGGGACGGCCTGCTCGACCCCCTCTGCACCAGGGGAGACATCTGACCGGACTGAAATTGTCGGTGGTGCGGGTCATGATGTCCGGGTGTTGCTGAGCGAGATAGTCCGGGCGTCCGCCGAGCTGGCGGCGACGAGGTCCAGGAAGGCGAAGATCGCCGTCCTGGCCGCGCTGCTGCATGCCGCCGAGTTCCCCGAGCTGGCCACGGTGATCGCGTACCTGACCGGGCAGACGGCGCAGGACCGGCTGGGTGCGGGCTGGCGCACCCTGGCCGGGCTCGGCGCGTCGCCCGCGTCGGAGCCCACGATCACGGTGCTGGAGGTGGACGCGGCCTTGACGGAGGCCGCGGGCGTCGCGGCGGGCACGGGCTCGTCGACGCGGCGGCAGGACGTGCTGCGGGCGCTGTTCGTCCGGCTCACCGAGGAGGAGCAGCAGTTCCTGTTCCGGCTGGTCACCGGCGAGCTGCGGCAGGGCGCGCTGGAAGGCGTGATGGTCGACGCCGTCGCGGCCGCGGCCGAGGTGCCGGCCGAGGACGTGCGGCGGGCCTTCATGCTGTCCGGGAAGCTGGGCACCACCGGGGTCGCGGCGATGACCGGCGGGCAGGCCGCGCTGGCGGAGTTCCGGCTGACGCTGGGCACGCCGGTCAAGCCGATGCTGGCCTCACCGGCGGAGTCGCTGGAGGAGGCCGTCGCCGAGCACGCCGAGGCGATCGTCGAGTACAAGATGGACGGTGCGCGGATCCAGGTGCACCGCCACGGCGACGAGGTGCACGTCTGGACGAGGACGCTGCGCGAGATCACCTCCAGCGTGCAGGAGCTGGTCGAGCTCGTGCGGGCGCTGCCGTGCGAATCGGTGGTGCTGGACGGCGAAACGCTCGCCCTGACCGACGCGGGGCGGCCGCGGCCGTTCCAGGACACGATGAGCCGGTTCGGCAGCACGCGCGAGGAACAGGTCAAGGCGCTGCTGCTGCGGCCGTACTTCTTCGACTGCCTGCACCTCGACGGCGTCGACCTGCTGGACGCGCCGCTGTCCGAGCGCAACGCGGCGCTGCGCAAGGTCGCCGGGGCGCACGTGATCCCCGGCGAGGTGGGCGTGGCGGGGGCGGATGCCGTGCTGGAGGCGGCGATGGAGGCCGGGCACGAAGGGGTGATGGTCAAGGACCTGGCGTCGCCGTACGCGGCCGGGCGGCGCGGGCGGGCGTGGCTGAAGGTCAAGCCGGTGCACACGATCGACCTGGTGGTGCTCGCGGCGGAGTGGGGGCACGGCCGGCGCACCGGCAAGCTGTCCAACCTCCACCTGGGCGCCCGCGACCCGGACGGCGGCCCGCCGATCATGGTGGGCAAGACGTTCAAGGGCATGACCGACGAGATCCTCGCGTGGCAGACGACGAGGTTCCAGGAGATCGAGACCCACCGCGACGACTGGACGGTGTACGTGCGGCCCGAGGTGGTGGTGGAGATCGAGCTGGACAGCGCCCAGGTTTCGACGCGCTACCCGGGCGGCCTCGCGCTGCGGTTCGCCCGGGTGGTCCGCTACCGCCCGGACAAGGACCCGGCCGACGCGGACACGATCGACACGGTCCGCGGCCTCCTGCACGGCGACCGGTCGGAAGGGAGCTGACTACGGGCATCCCCCCTGCGCATCCGGTGGGCCCACTGGATCCCATGACAGCTCGAATTTCACTCCGCGTCGACGAGGCAGTCCTGGATGCCTTCACGATCTCGCCGCCAGGCAGCACCGAGATCGGTCGGCCGTGCTTCGTGCAGCACTACTGCAGTACATCCAGCTGAACGCAAACGGCCGGAAAGGCCAGCGAGGGTGGCCCGGAGCATCAGCTGCTCGCAGAGGACCTCCAGACCGACGTGGACGCGAAAGGAGCTGACTACGAAAGTCTCGATCACGACATCGCGCGTCTCCGGGGTGCTTTCCTCGTAAAAGGAAAGACGAAAGTCGATGTTGCCCCCTCCCGGTTCTGGCCAGAGTGGCTGACGGAGTTTCCTTCAGCCACGGGAGAAAAGCATGAGATTGCGCGCTGTGTCCGGCTTGCTCGCGAGCACGACCCTGCTCGTGACCGCGTTCGCGGCACCGGCTCTCGCCACGCCCGTGCCGAGCACGCCGGACGCCGGGCACCAGCCGTCGAAGCACCACTTCTCGGCGGCCGCGCGGTCGTTCGTCGGCGCCGACACCGTGCAGAAGCGCGTCGCGAAGCTCGAGGCGGCGATGGCGTCGCTGCCGAAGGAGAGCACCGCGTACAACGCGACGAAGCTGTGGAACGCCGGCATCACCGGCGCGGGCAGCACCGTGGCGACACTGGTGTCCTTCGGGGACGACAAGGTGAAGGAGGTGCTCGACACCTACTCGAAGAACCACGGCCTGCCGCCGGCGAACGTCGAGGTGATCGAGCCGTCCGGCGCCGTGCCCGCGTGCACCGACCCGGGTGTCGACACCGCCACCTGCCAGGGCTGGGGCGGCGAGACCGACCTCGACGTCACGATGATGCACGCCATGGCGCCGAACGCGAAGATCGTCGTCGCGGCGACGCCGGTCGCCGAGACGCAGGGCTTCACCGGCCTGCCCGAGATGATGCACGCGGTCGACTACATGACCGAGCACAAGCTCGTCGACGTGATCTCGATGAGCTTCGGGACGACCGAAGAGAACTTCCCGTCGTTCGACTCGATCAAGACGCTCGACCCGGCGCTGGACCGCGCGAGCAAGGCGGGCATCACGATGGTCGCCTCCTCCGGCGACGACGGCCCGACCGGCGGCTACCTCTACGGCCCGGGCAACTACCCGTACCGCGTCGCGAGCTGGCCGGCGTCCGACCCGCGCGTCACGACGCTCGGCGGCACGCAGCTGCACCTCGACGCGAACGGCACCCGCACCAGGGCCGACGACGTGGTGAACGTCGCCGACAACGGCTTCTCCGAAGGCGCCGGGCTGTCGAAGGCCTACGCGCGGCCGAACTGGCAGGACGGCGTCAAGAAGATCACCGGCAGCAAGATGCGCTCGTTCCCGGACATCAGCATGGAAGGCGTCTACGGGACGTCGCAGTCCGCGCCGCTGTTCGCCGGCGTCCTCGCGCTCGCGGTGCAGGCCAAGCACGGCAAGCTCGGCCAGATCAACCCGGCGCTGTACACGAAGCTGGGCCCGGCGGGTGCGAAGGCGGGCATCGTGGACGTCACCGAAGGTGACAACAGCCAGGACGGCGTCGTCGGCTTCACCGCGGCGAAGGGCTTCGACATCGCCAGCGGCTGGGGCACCGTCGACGCGTCGGTCTTCGTGCCGGCCCTGGTGAAAGCACTCCGCTGACCTCGTGATCGTGCCGCTCGGCGAACAGAGCGGCACGATCACCCCGGCAACCCGACGCGCCTCGATCGAGTCATCCCGATCGAGGAGTCCACTGTGGAGCTAAGCTCCCGAAATGCGCAGCGAGAAGCTCACCCGCGCCTGGTTCGCGGTCACCGCCGTGGTCGCGCTGACCGGGCTCGTCAGCCAGGTGGTGTCCACCGCGTCCGGGGACGGCCGGGTCGCGAACCTGCTCTGCTTCTTCACCATCGACTCGAACCTGCTGGTCGCGCTCACCTCGGCGCTGGTCGCGCTGGGCCGGGCCCGCGGGCGCCTGTTCACCGTGCTGTGGCTCGACGCGCTGGTCGGCATCATCGTGACCGGCATCGTCTACCAGGTCGCCCTCGCCGGACTGTACGAGCTGGACGGCCTGGCCTTCTTCGCCGACACCATGCTGCACAAGGTGACGCCGATCCTGTTCGTGCTCGGCTGGCTCCTCGCGGCCCCGCGCGGCGTCCTGACCTGGCGCACGGTCTGGTGGTCGCTGCTCTACCCGCTGGCCTGGCTCGCGTTCACCCTGCCGCGCGGCGCGATCACCGGCTTCTACCCGTACCCGTTCGTCGACGCCGGCGCGCTCGGCTACGGCCAGGTGGCGCTCAACTGCGTCTTCATCGGCCTGTTCTTCACCGCGCTCGCCGCGGGCGCGCGCTACTACGACCGCCGGCTCAGCCTCGCACCCGACGGAACGCGTTGAGCCCGTCGGTCAGCCCGGCCTGGACCAGCGTCGGCAGCGCGCCGCGCCGGTCGACCGGCTTGCCCGCCGCGATCCGGTGCATCTGCCGGGTGTGCCACTGGATCTCGAGGAGGCTGTCGGCCAGCCGGACGCCGGTCTGGGGGCACCGCCGCTCCGCGCGGGCGTCCTCGCCGTCGAGCAGCCGCGCGGGCAGCCCGGGGTCGACGATCAGCGGCCGGCCGAGCCCGATGACGTCCAGCGCGCCCGAGCGCAGCGCCTCGCTCATCCCGCCCGGCGTCGCGAACCCGCCGGTGACCATCAGGGCGACGTCGGACACCGAACGTGCTTTCGCCGCGTAGTCCAGGAAATACGCTTCGCGCGCCAGCGAACTGGCCCGCCCGGAGCCCATCATCGCGGCCTTTTCGTACGTGCCGCCCGATACCTCGAGCAGGTCCAGCCCGGTTTCCCCGAGCTCACGCACGACTTCGAGCGATTCCTCCTCGGTGAAGCCGCCGCGCTGGAAGTCCGCGCTGTTGAGCTTCACCGACACCGGGACGCCGTCGCCGACGGCCGCCCGCACGCGCCGCACGACTTCCAGCAGGAAGCGGCGCCGGCGGACCGCGTCGCCGCCCCACTCGTCCGTGCGCAGGTTCGTCAGCGGGGAAAGGAACTGGGACACGAGGTAGCCGTGGGCGCCGTGGATCTGCACCCCCGCGAAGCCCGCTTCGACGAACGTGCGCGCCGCGACGGCGAAGCGTTCGATGATCGCTTCGATCTCTTCGCCGGACAACGCGCGCGGAGCGGCGAAGGCGGTACGGATGCCGCGGTTGCCGAAGGGCACGGCGGACGGCGCCACCGGCTCGCGCGAGAGGTAGCGCGGGCTCTGCCGGCCCGGGTGGTTCAGCTGCACCCACAGCTGCGTGTCCGTGCCCTCGACCGAGCGGGCCCAGGGCCGGTAGCCGTCCGGGTCTCCGGCGGCGGCGACGTTGCGCGGCTCGCCCAAGGCGGCCGGGTCGACCATGACGTTCCCGGTGATCAGCGCGCCGGCGCCCCCGCGGGCCCAGGTGCGGTACAGCTCGGCCAGCTCGCGGGTGGGCGCGTTGCGGCGGTCGCCGAGCTGCTCGCTCAGCGCCGACTTGACCAGGCGGTTCGGCAGGACCGCGCCGCAGCGCAGTTTCAGCGGCTCCGCCAGGAGTTCCCGGGTCGCGGTCATCGCGTCGCTCCTCGAACTTACTCGCAGTAAGGTGACGCGACAGTAGCATACTGCCGGTATGTCATCTACCCGTCGAATGACCGTTAGGGTCGGGCGCATGACGGCGATCGTGCAGAACTTGGTGACGTCCGGTGTCTTCCGGCTCGACGGAGGCAGCTGGGACGTCGACAACAACGTGTGGCTGGTGGGCGACGACGCGGAAGTGATCGTGATCGACGCGGCGCACGACGCGAAGGCGATCGAAAACGTCGTCGGCGAGCGGAAGCTGGTCGCGATCGTCTGCACCCACGCGCACAACGACCACGTCAACGCCGCCCCGGAACTCGCCGACGCGACCGGCGCGCCGATCCTGCTCCACCCGGACGACCGGGTCGTCTGGAACCTCACCCACCCCGACCGCGCCCCGGACGGCGAGCTGACCGACGGCCAGACCCTCACGATCGCGGGCACGGCCCTGCGCGTCATCCACACGCCCGGCCACGCCCCGGGCGCGGTCTGCCTGTACGCGGAGGAACTGGGCGTGCTGTTCACCGGCGACACCCTGTTCCACGGCGGCCCCGGCGCCACCGGACGGTCCTATTCGGACTACCCGACCATCGTGAAGTCCATCCGCGAGAAGCTGTTCACCCTCCCGGAGTCGACGAAGGTCCACACCGGCCACGGCGACGGCACCACGATCGGCGCCGAGAAGGCCGCTTCGAGCGGCTGGGACCAGCCTTAAGAGGTGTGCTTCCGGGCGACGAGGGCGAACTCCTCGATCGCCCGGTCGAAGGCGGCGCTGGCCTGCCGGACCGGCGTGGGCAGGAACTCCCGGTCGAACTTCTTGTCGTCGTCGAGCTCCCACCGGGTGCGGTGGAGTTCCACTTCCTTCCTGCGGAGCAGGTCCGCCTGCTCGACCAGCTCGTCCGGCCCGCTCATCACGAGCAGCCCGTAGAACGCGCGGATGTCGGTGCGAGCCGTGTAGTACGCGTCCTCATACGTCGCTTCGCGTTCCGCTTCAGCCTCGGAGTCCACGTCGAGCTCCCGACGGCGGTGGATCACGTTGATGTCGATGATGTGCTTGCGCGCCCGCGTCGCGGCCTCGATCAGGCCGGCACAGCGGTCGGCCCGGTCCTGCCGCAGCTTCGCGCGCCGGGCGGCGTTGAGCTTCACCGGCTCGACGAGCGCCCCCAGCGTCACGCCGATCAGCGACGCGACGGCCGCGATGGCCGCGGCTCCGACCGCCGTCAGCACGTCAACCGCGGCGGCGTCGGCGACACCCGGACGCGCTGTTTCGCCTCTTCGACCAGCGCGAGCGCCCACTGCTGCAGGCCGGCGACGTCGATCCCGTGCGGCGGCTCACCCCGGAACGGCTCGATGTTCGCCGCGCCGCGCTCGAGCAGGGACACCGCGCCGACGTTGTTGCCGCGGGCCGCGTGCGTCAGCCCCACCGCGAGCTGGGCCAGGCCGCGCCAGAGTTCGCGGTCGGGGCCGTCGGTCGTCTTCCACGCGTCCTCGAAGACCTCGTGCGCGTGGAACGGCTTGCCGTCGTCGAGCAGCCGTTGCGCCTCCGCAAGAGTTTGCGCCGGCGTTCTCGCGATGCCTTCGGGCTGGCGCTCGACGCCGTCGGCGCCGTACGGCAACGGCCGGCCGAGGCCGTCGCGCGGGCGTGCGTTGCGTGCCCGTCCTTCGGGGTCGCGGTCGCGGCGGCTCATGCCCCCGATCCTGCCACGGGTAGCCTGGTGACTCGTGCGTTTCCTCGACGGCCACCGGCCTGCCCACGACCTGACCTACGACGACGTGTTCCTGCTGCCGAACCGTTCGGACGTGGAGTCCCGCTTCGACGTCGACCTCGCCACCGCGGACGGCACCGGCGCCACCATCCCGATCGTCGTCGCCAACATGACCGCGGTCGCCGGACGGCGGATGGCCGAGACCGTCGCCCGCCGCGGCGGCCTGGTGGTGCTGCCCCAGGATGTGGACAGTCACGCCGTCAGCGAGATCGTCGGCTGGGTCAAGAGCCGCCACACCGTGTGGGACACCCCGCTGGTGCTGACCGGCGGTGACGCGGTCGCCGACGCGCTCAACCTGGTCCACAAGCGCGCGCACGGCGCCGTCGTGGTCGTGGACGGCGAAGGCCGCCCGGTCGGCATCGTCGACGAAGCGGCCTGCGCGGGCGTCGACCGCTTCGCACGGCTCGCCGACGTCGCGCAGCCCGCGTCGGTCGCGGTGCCGCTGACCACACCGGCGCGTGAGGTCTTCGAGCAGCTCCACAGCCACGGCGCGACCCTGGCCCTCGGCCTCGACGCCGAAGGCCGCCTCGCGGGCGTGCTGACCGCCGTCGGGGCGCTGCGCGCGGACATCTACACCCCGGCCGTCGACGACGCGGGCAGGCTGCGCGTGGCCGCCGCGGTCGGCGTCAACGGCGACGTCGCGGCGAAGGCCGAAGCCGTGCTCGGCGCGGGCGTCGACGTGCTGGTCGTGGACACCGCGCACGGGCACCAGGAGAAGATGATCGCGGCGCTGAAGGCCGTCCGGTCGGTGTCGCCGAAGGTCCCGGTGGTCGCCGGGAACGTCGTCACCGCCGAGGGCACGCGCGACCTGATCCAGGCCGGCGCCGACGTCGTCAAGGTCGGCGTCGGGCCGGGCGCGATGTGCACGACCCGGATGATGACCGGGGTGGGCCGCCCGCAGTTCTCCGCGGTCGCCGACTGCGCGGCCGCCGCCCGCGAGCTGGGCAAGCACGTCTGGGCCGACGGCGGGGTCCGCCACCCGCGCGACGTCGCGCTGGCCCTGGCCGCCGGCGCGTCCGCGGCGATGGTCGGCTCGTGGTTCGCCGGCACCTACGAATCCCCCGGTGACCTGCGGTTCGACGAGCAGGGCCGTCCCTACAAGGAGTCGTTCGGCATGGCGTCGAAGCGCGCGGTGGGCGCGCGGACGCGCACCGACAACTCGTTCGAGCGCGCGCGGAAGGCGCTGTTCGAGGAGGGCATCTCGTCGTCGCGGATGTCCCTGGACCCGGCCCGCCCCGGCGTCGAGGACCTGCTCGACTCGATCGGCTCCGGCGTCCGCTCGTCGTGCACGTACGCGGGCGCGCGCACCCTGGAGGAGTTCCACGAGCGCGCGCTGCTGGGCGTCCAGTCGGCCGCCGGCTTCGCCGAAGGCCGCCCCCTCCCCTCCGGCTGGTGACCCCGGTCGTGAGTGTTCAGGGCGTCGGGGCGCTGCTGGCTTACGAGGTCGCCCGTGCGTTGCCCGCGGATCGATGTCCCCGGCTGGTGGTCCCGGCGTGCGCGCCCCCACCGTCGGCG